>NZ_JZWV01001093.1 GCF_000966975.1 Streptomyces katrae
CACCCCCACCCCGAGGCGACCCCGACGCGCCCCTGACCGGCCCGGCCCCCGTCGGCCCACCCGTTAGCCTGCACGGGTGAACGTGCACCGAGCAGTCGTCCGATTCCGCCGGTCCGCCCGGGCCCGGGCCTGGGCGGCCTGCGCGGCCGTCGCCGCGCTCGCGGCCGTCGCCGTCACCGCCCTGCCGTCCGGCCCGCCCGACGCACCCGAGGACGACGGCCGTCTCCGCCCCCTTCAACGCCTTCACCGAGGGCTACGACTGCTACCGCACCCCCACCCTCACCACCACCAAGGACGGCACCCTCCTGGCCATCGCCGAAGCCCGCACCACCGGCTGCGGCGACATCGGCGACATCGACCTCGTCCTCAAGCGCTCCACCGACGAGGGCCGCACCTGGGGCCCCCTCCAGATCATCCGCGGCGCCGGCGACCCCGGCGCCTACGGCAACCCCGCCCCCGTCGTCGACTCCGCCTCCGGCCGCATCACCCTCCTCCACGCCTACAGCACCTGGACCGCCGACCCCGACGGCAACCGCGTCCGCGGCCCCCGCGAACTGCGCCTGGCCCACAGCACCGACGACGGCGCCACCTGGACCACCGACCCCGAACCGCAGCCCCAGCTCAAGGGCCCCGACTGGACCTGGGTCTCCGTCGGCCCCGGCCACGGCGTCCAGCTCACCCCCACCCGCCCCGACCGGCCCGGCCGCCTCGTCGTCAGCGCCGACTACCGCAGCGAGACCGGCGAATCCGGCGCCCAGCTCCTCTACAGCGACGACGGCGGTCTCACCTGGAAGGCAGGTGCCCGCTGGGCCGCCCCCGAAGGCCGTCCCGCACCCAACGAGCCCGCCCTCACCCAGCTCCCCGACGGCCGGATCTACGTCAACGCCCGCTCCACCGCCACCTGCGGCACCGCCGACCACCGTGCTCCAGCTGCCCGGCGGCCCCCTGCTGCTGTCGGCACCCAGCCGCCCCGGCGCCGAATCCTCCGACCGCTGGACCCTGGCCGTCCGCACCTCCCGCGACGAGGGCCGCACCTGGTCCAAGGAGGGCGCCGTCGTCCTGCGCGAACGCGCCGGCTACTCCGACATGGCGGCCCTGCCCGGCGGCCGCGTCGGCCTGGTCTACGAGACCGCCAACGGCACCCCGCACGGCTACGTCAAGTTCACCGCCTTCGGCCCCCACGAACTCCAGGCAGCCGCCGAGGACCTCACCCCGCGCCGCACCTCCGACACCACCCCCTACCGCAACCACGCCGTCGTCCACGGCAACCCCCGCCTCGGCAACCGGCCCGGCGGCGGCAGGAGCATGCGCTTCGACGGCAAGGACGACTTCCTGCGCCTGACCGACTGCCCCGACGAACTCCGCGTCGGCGCGGGCGACTTCGCCATCGCCACCTGGGTCAAGTACAAGACCCGCGGCCAGGACCGGGAGAGCGGCACCCGCCAGCCCCTCGTCTGGGCCTACGGCCAGGGCCCCACCGCCCCCCAGATCCGCATCGAGGCCGACCCCGCCACCGGCCGCCTCGAAGGCACCGTCAACTCCGGCACCGGCCCCGTATCGGTCACCTCCCGCTCCCGCACCGACGACGACACCTGGCACCACGTCGTCCTCCAGCGCAGCGGCGACCGCCTGGAACTCTCCGTGGACGGCACCCCGCCCACCACCACCGCCACCCCCACCGGCCCCGCGGGCGACCTCCGCCCCACCGGCCCCTTCACCATCCACCTCGGCACCCAGCCCGACTACAAGGCCTTCTACGCCGGCGCCCTGGACGACGTACGCGTCTACGGCCGCGCCCTGTCCCGCAACGACATGGCCCGCCTCCGCGACGGCAACGACGTCACCGACCAGGAACGCGTCCACCTCCCCTTCGACCGGATCTGGTGACCGGACGGCGGCCGTGTGCCGAACCGTCCTGGAACGCCTCGCGGCCTAGACGCCCGGCTTGCGCGCCAGCAGCAGCCGCCAGTGCGGGGTGCCGTCCGGGCGGTGGCCGAAGGGGGTCAGGGGGACGGTCTCCACGGTGAAGCCCGCGGCCCGCAGGTCCGTGCGGACCGGGCCGAAGGGGAAGGTGCGGTAGTACATGACGAAGGGCGGCCGCCACACCGCGTTGCGGACCCGCATTGCCGAGTCGAAGCCGGCCACCGCCCACCACAGGGGCGAGGTCACCGGGATCGGGGCGCCGATCGGGAAGGCGAACACCCCGCCGGGACGCAGGGCGCGGTGGACGGCGCCGAAGAGGGCGGGGCGCTCGGCGGGGAGGAAGTGGCCGAAGGCGCCGAAGCTGACGGCGAGGTCGTACGAGTTCCAGAGCCGGGCGGGCAGCGCCAGCGCGTCGGCCCTTTCGAGGTCCACGCCCTGGGGGTGGGCGCGGGCGGCCTCCGCCAGCATTCCGGCACTGACGTCGACCCCGGTGACCCGGTCCCGGCAGAGGCGGCGCAGCATCCCCAGGCCGGCGCCGGTGCCGCAGCAGAGGTCCAGGCCGGAGCCGAAGGTGCCCTCCCGCTGGGCGAGGGCCTCCTCGACGGCGTCGAGCATCCGGTCCGGGGTGCGGAACGGAGTCCGGTCGAACTTGGGGGCGAGCAGGTCGTAGCCCCGCTCCACGGAGGAGAGGGCCTGGACGGCCAGTTCGCGCAGGCTGGGGCCCTGGGAGGTGAACACGGGTTCAGGGTAGTGGCCGGACACGCGGGTACGCGGCGGCCGCGGTGGTCCCCCTCCGGCCACCGCGACCGCCGCTCCCCCGTGCGTTCCCCCGTACGTTCCCCCCGTGCGGGCTCGCCCGGATTCCCCCGAATCCCCCGTGGGCCAGCCCGCCCGTTCCCCCGTACGTTCCCCCGTACGTCGTGCTCCTTGCCGGTGGTGCATCCCCCCGGGTGCGCCCACCGTCGTGCTTCCCCCGTCGTGCTTCCCCCGTGGTTCCCCCGTACGTCCTCGGGCGGTTCCCCCGTACGTCCCCCGTACGACCGCTCAAGGCCCCCCGTACGTCCGTCCTGCCGTGTTCCCCTGCCCGTTACGGGCGGGGGCCGGACGCGTGGTTGTCCAGCGACACGATGTCGAGGTCCGAGGCGTGGTTGTCCGCCGGCTTGTCGCCGGGCTTGGCCACGACCGGCGGCTCGGCCGGCGGGTCGTCGCGGTCGA
>NZ_JZWV01001094.1 GCF_000966975.1 Streptomyces katrae
GGTTGATGTCGGCGACCGAGGCGTGGTTGTCGAGCGGTCTGATGTCGCCGTCGAGCGGCAGGATGTTCTCGTTCGTCGCCATCGACTCTCTCCTGATCTCTTGTGGGGCCTGGTGGTTGTCGGGCCCGTTCGGCGATTCCCCCGTGGACCGCCGAACGGGTTGTCCTCCAGCCGGCCCGGGTGCCCCCCGACGCCCCGGGTCGATGCACTCATCCTGCCGCGCGGCGATAAACGAACGATGAACGCGGTCGTCCATCGAGCGGGGCTCCAGGTCAGCGGGTCAGGCGGCCAGTTCCGACGCCAGCAGGGCCTGTACCTCGGCCAGTTCCGCGGAACCCAGCTGCAGGAACACGGACTCCGCGTCCCGCCAGCACGCCCGTGCCCGGTCCGGCTGGCCGAGCCGCCGCAGCGCCTTCCCCAGGACCGTCAGCACCGTCGCCCGGCGCCACTCCCCGCCGATGCCGCGCAGCGCGATGGCCTGCTCGGCGTGCTTGGCGGCCAGGGTGGGCCGCTGGGCGGCCAGATGGGCCTCGGCGAGCCGGAAGTGGGTCACGCCCTCCCACAGCGGCTGGCGGTTGTCGCGGAACAGGGACAGGGCCTCGCCCAGCTGGTCGAGGGCCTCCGTGAGCCGGCCGGCCTGGGTGAGCGCGATGCCCAGCGCGTAGCGGCCGTTGGCCAGGCGCAGGGTCAGGCCCATCCGGTCGTATATCGCGATGCCCTGCTGGGCGAGGTCGATGGCGCTGGACATCCGGCCCAGGACCACGTGGATCCGGGAGAGGTTGCACAGGGCGCTGGCCTCGCCGATGAAGTTGCCGTCGGCCCGGAAGTTCTCGATGGCCTCCAGCAGGAACCGCTCTCCGTCGGCGTGCCGCTTCTGGTAGAGGGCGATGATCCCGCGGTCGTTGGGCGCCCAGCAGCTGGGCAGCGGGTCGCCGGCCAGGCGGGCCAGCTCCATGGCCTGGCGGGCCTGCTCGTCGGCCTCGGTGAACCGGCCCACGAAGAGGTGGACCATGGTCAGGGTGGTCCGCGCCCGGCCCTCGGTGCGCGGGTCCCGCGCGGCGCGCGCGGCCTCGCACACGGTCAGCGCGGCCGATTCGTACTGCTTGGAGTTGGCCCCGGACTCGGAGAGGTCCTTGGCCGCCCACAGCAGGTCCACGGCCCGGCGCAGCGCCTGCGGCCGCCCGGCGGACTGCCGTACGCAGGCCAGCAGCGGGTCGGCCTCGGCGAACAGCCAGTCCAGGGCGGCGCGGGGTTCGGTGAGGACGAGGCCGGGGTGGCGGGTCTCGGAGAGGTGGGCGGGCAGCCGGTCGCCGGGCCGTTCCAGGGCGTACACGCGGGAGGCGGTGGCGAGGTAGAAGTCGAGGAGCCGGTCGAGGGCGGCCTCGCGCCCGCCCTCGGGCTGCTCGTCGCGTTCGGCGCACGCACGCGCGTAGAGGCGTACGAGGTCGTGGAAGCGGTAGCGGCCGGGGGCGGCGGATTCCAGCAGGGAGCAGTCGACTAAGGCCTCCATGAGGTCCTCGGTGTCGTGCTCGGGCAGGTCGAGGACGGCGGCCGCGGCGGCCAGGGAGATGTCGGGGCCGTCGGCGAGGCCCAGGAGGCGGAAGGCGCGTTGCTGGGCGGGTTCCAGCTGGCCGTAGCCCAGCTCGAAGGTGGCCTTGACGGCGAGGTCGCCGGACTGGAGTTCGTCGAGGCGGCGGCGTTCGTCGGCGAGCTTGGCGGCCAGGACGGAGACGGTCCAGGTGCGGCGGGCGGCGAGCCGGGAGGCGGCGATGCGGATGGCGAGCGGCAGGAAGCCGCAGGCGCCGACGACGTCGAGGGCGGCCTGGCGTTCGGCGCCGACGCGTTCGGTGCCGACGATGCGGGTGAACAGCTGCAGGGCCTCCTCGGGGCTCATCACGTCGAGGTCGACGAGATGGGCGCCGGCGAGGCCCGACATCCGGACCCGGCTGGTGACGAGGGCGGCGCAGCCCGCGGTGCCCGGGAGCAGCGGGCGGACCTGGGCGGCGTCGCGGGCGTTGTCGAGGAGGACCAGGACGCGGCGGCCGTCGAGGGTGGAGCGGTAGAGGGCGGCCCGGTCGGCGGCGGAGTCGGGGATGGCGCTGTCGGGGGTGCCGAGGGCCCGCAGGAAGGAGCCGAGGACGGCCTCGGGGAGGGCGGGGCGGGGGTCGGTGCCCTGGAGGTCGACGTAGAGC
>NZ_JZWV01001095.1 GCF_000966975.1 Streptomyces katrae
GGAGGTCGACGTAGAGCTGGCCGTCGGGGAAGTGCGGGCGGGCGGCGTGGGCGACGTGCACGGCGAGGGTGGTCTTGCCGACGCCGCCGATGCCGGCGAGTGCGGAGACGGCCATGACCTGGCCGTCGGAGCCGGAGAGGATCTCGCCGAGTTCGCTGACGAAGGGGGCCCGGCCGGTGAAGTCCGGGACGGTGGCGGGCAGCTGCGCGGGCCGTACGACCGAGGGGGCGGCGGCCGGGGCGGGGTCCTCGGTGCGGGCCAGTTCGGCGTCCGCGTTCAGGATGCGCTGCTGGAGGGCGGACAGCTCGGGCCGTGGGTCCACGCCGAGTTCCTCGGCGAGGAGCCGGCGGGTGTCGGCGTACACGGCGAGGGCCTCGGCCTGGCGGCCGCTGCGGTAGAGGGCGAGCATCAGCAGCTCGCGGAGCCGTTCGCGCAGCGGGTGGGCGGCGGTCAGG
The DNA here is from genome assembly GCF_000966975.1 of Streptomyces katrae. Classification (GTDB taxonomy): domain Bacteria; phylum Actinomycetota; class Actinomycetes; order Streptomycetales; family Streptomycetaceae; genus Streptomyces; species Streptomyces katrae. Next base: position 456 of record NZ_JZWV01001095.1, read on the forward strand.
GCGGTGAGCTCGGAGACGGCCTCGGCGTGCTGGCCGACCTCCAGGTCCAGGTCGAGGCGGGTCTCCAGCAGCTGGAAGCGCCATTCCGTGAGCCGGGTGCGTTCGGTCTCGGCGTGCGGGCCGGGGACCCCGGCGAGGGGTTCGCCGTCCCACAGGTCCAGGGCGCGGGCCAGCAGGGTGCGGGCGAGGGCGCGGTCGCCGGCGGCGCGGGCCTGCTCGGCCCCGGAGGCGAGGGTGCGGGCGACGCCGAGGTCGAGGGCCTCCTGGTGGCGCAGCCGGATGGCGTAGCCGCCGGCGTCGCTGACGAGCAGCCCGGGGTCGAGGACCTTGCGGAGCCGGGAGGCGTAGGTGCGGATGGTGGCGAGGGCCTGCTGCGGCGGGTCCTCGCCCCAGATGGCGTCGATCAGCTCGGGTGCGGTGGCGGTGCGGCCGTCGCGCAGCAGCAGTGCGGCGAGCAGGGCGCGCTGCTGGGGGCTGCCGGAGGGCAGGGCCTGGCTGCCGCGCCAGGCCCGGATGGGTCCGAGCACGGCGAAGCGGTTGTCTCCGGCGCCGGGACCGTCGGAGACGTCCGGCTGGTGCGGGATGGCCGGTCCGCCGTCCATCTGTCCTCCCCCTGCCTTCCGTCGGTTCAAGGGTCAGTCTGCCCTGTGTTGTGCGTACGCGTCAGCCCGAGGCGGAGCCATCCGCTCCTGACCGGCGGACGACTGGCGCACAAATAGCTGACGGTTCGTCAGATCGACGCTACCGTAAGAGGCATGGAGACCTTCCCGAAGATCATCTCGGTGGACGACCACACGGTTGAACCCCCTCACGTCTGGCGGGACCGGCTCCCGTCCAGGTACCGCGACACCGGCCCCCGGATCGTCCGCGCCCCCCTCAAGGAAATGACCTTCCTGGGCGGCAGGTTCGCCCCCGTCATGGGCGCGAAGGGCGACGAAGGTCCGGTGGGCGACTGGTGGGTGTACGAGGATCTGCACCGGCCGCTCACCCGCCTCGACACCGCCGTCGGGTACGACCGTGACGAGATCAAACTGGAAGTCATCACCTACGAGCAGATGCGCCCCGGCTCTTTCTCGGTTCCCGAGCGCCTCGCCGACATGGACGTCAACCACGTCCAGTCCGCCCTCTGCTTCCCCACCTTCCCGCGCTTCTGCGGCCAGACCTTCACCGAGGCCAAGGACCGCGAACTCGGCCTGCTCGGCGTCCGCGCCTACAACGACTGGATGGTGGAGGAGTGGTGCGGGCCCCTCGCCCGGGGCCGCCTCATCCCCCTGACCCTCATCCCGCTGTGGGACGCCCGCCTCGCCGCCGAGGAGGTGCGCCGCAACGCCGCGCGGGGGGTGCGCGCCGTCGCGTTCTCCGAGATACCCCCGCACCTGGGGCTCCCCTCCATCCACACCGACGCGTGGGACCCCTTCCTCCAGGCCTGCGACGAGACCGGCACGGTCATCGCCATGCACATCGGCTCCTCCTCGCGCATGCCGTCCACCTCGGCCGACGCCCCCCCGGCCGTCGGCTCCACCATCACCTTCGCCAATTGCTGCTTCTCGATGGTCGACTGGCTGATGAGCGGCAAGTTCGAACGCTTCCCCAACCTGCGGATCATGTACGCCGAGGGGCAGATCGGCTGGATCCCCTACATCCTGGAACGCGCGAACGTGGTCTGGGAGGAGAACCGCGGCTGGGGCGGGGTCGCCGACAAGGTCCACCGCCCGCCGTCCGAGCTCTTCGCCGAGCACGTCTTCGGCTGCTTCTTCGACGACGCCTTCGGCCTGAAGAACCTGGACTCCATCGGCGTCGGCAACGTCCTCTACGAGACCGACTACCCGCACTCGGACTCCACCTGGCCCAAGTCCCGGGAGGTCGGCGAGGCCCAGATGGGCCACCTGGACCCCGAGGTGGTCGACCGGATCGTGCGCGGCAACGCCATCGACCTGCTGGGGCTCACCCCGGAGGGGCTCTGGGCGGGAGCCTGAGACGACGGCGGGAGGGGGCGGGGGCCTCCGGGCCGCTGCGGATCAGGCGGCGTCCGTCGTCCGCCGCCCGGCCGTCACCACGGGCCGGACGTGGGTCAGCAGCAGCTCCAGGAAGCGGTCCGGGCGGCGCAGCGCCGCGAAGTGGCTCGCGTCCTCGATCAGCGCGAAGGCCTTCACCGGGGCCTCCACCGCGTCGAAGTACGCCTTGGCCCGGGCCGCCGGGGTGATCACGTCCAGGGCGCCCTGGAAGACGAAGAACGGCACCTCGAAGCGGGTGCCCTCCGCCCAGTCGTCGAAACCGTGCGTCCCCGCCGTGACCGGCTCCGAGAAGCCCTGCCCCTTGAAGTACGCGGCGATCCGGCCGGGGGAGTACAACGGCGACAGCCACATCGAGCCCAGGATCACCTTCTTCACGGTGTCCAGCGTCAGCGGGTCGCTCCCGGCGCACAGCTTGTCGTACGCCGTCCGCTGCGCCGGCGTCCAGCGGCGCGGGTCGGACCCCATCGCCTCGACCTGTGCCACGGCCTTCTTCTTCCCGGCCGCCCGCAGCCGCTCCAGGGTGGCGTCGTAGGCGGAGGTGTCCCGGCCGGCCTCCAGGACGTTCTGGTCGGTGCCGACGTACGCCGAGAAGAGCTCGGGGTGGCTGCGGGCCAGCCGGAGCCCGAAGACGGTGCCGAAGGAGCTGGGCAGCAGCACCACCCGGTCCACGCCGAGGCGTTCCCGGACGTGGTGGACGACCTCCAGCGCGTCCGCGTACAGCCGCTCGAAGGACGGCTCGCCGCCCTGGGCGACGGGCCCGCCGTGGGCGAAGGTCAGCCCGGCGCCGCGCATGTCCCAGCGGACCAGGGTGAAGTGCTCCTCCCAGGCCCGGGTGCGGGCGCCGTAGGGGGAGTTGGCGGCGCCCGGGCCGCCGTGGATCTCCAGCAGCACCGGGTTGGCCCGGTCCTCGCCGCGCACCGAGATCCACTGGTCGATCCCGCCGATGCGGACGAAGCCCTGCTCGTCCATGCCGTTCGGCGTGCCGATGCGCATCAGGCGGGCGTTGGCCGACCGGCGCACGGCGCGGTGGGCGAAGAGGCCGGCGACGGGAGCGGCGAGCGCGGCGGCGGTGACGGTGGCGGCGATGGTCCCGAGCATTACTGTTTCCCCCAGACACTGTTTTGCTGACGAGGGGGAGACTACGCCAAATCGCCGACTTGTAAAGGGGGTTGGTGGCACACCCCTCCCCTCGCTTTTGCGCCGCACCCCAGGGCCGGAATCCCGCCATCCCAGCGGCGCGCGAGGCCCGGACCTTGCACCCCGACCCGTGGTCGGGGCATGCTTCGCCAGGGCAAAGCGGGAGGGATCATGGCGGTGGACAAGCGGTCCGTGGTGACGGCGGTGCTGTGTGGCGTGGCGGCGCTGGGCGCCTCGGCGGCGGTGGCCGAGCTGGTACCCCCGCCCGAAGCGACCGCCCCCGTGCACGCCAAGTCGGCCGCCCCCTCCGGCTCGTCGACCGGCCCTTCGCGTTCGCAAGCGTCGAAGCCGCAGCTGACCAAGCCCCAGCAGGCCCCCGCCGCACCCAAGCCGGGCAATGCCACGGCCTTCACCGGGGCCCTGTTCACCGGCGGGCTGGACGGCGACCACTTCTGCACCGCGACGGTGGTCCGCAGCCCCGGCAAGAACATGCTCATCACCGCCGGCCACTGCCTCCTGGAAGGGCAGCAGAGTCGCGACGGCGGCGCCGTCTTCGCACCCGCGTACGCGAACGGCGTTGCTCCGTACGGGGTCTGGAAGATAGAGCAGGTCTACGAGGACAAGCGCTGGGCCGACGACACGGACGACGACTACGACCTCGCCTTCGCCCGCCTCGCCCCCGACGACAAGGGCCGCAACATCGAGGACCTCACCGGCGGCGCCACCCTCGACACCAGCGGCCGCGCGGGCGAGGAGGTCACGGTGACGGGCTACCCCGCCGACCGCAAGGTCCCCCGCACCTGCACGGCGGTCGCCGTCCGCACCAGCGAGCGCGAACAGCGCTTCGACTGCGCCGACTTCCCCGGCGGAACCAGCGGCAGCGCCTGGCTCGGCCGCGACGGAAAGATCATCGGCATCCTCACCGGCGGCGACACGGACGACGTCTCCACCAGCACCGTCCTCGGCGACTACGCCGCCCAGCTCTACGCGAAGGCCACCGCACCCCAGCGGTGACGGGCCCGCGGCGCGGGGGCAGGGCGGCCGGAGGTCCCGGCGCCGACCCGGCCGGCCCCGCCGGCCGATGGGCAGGACGGTCGCCCCAGCGGTGACCCGACGGGCCGGATACCGCCGCCCTCCGGCGGCCCGCGTGCCCCGTCTCCCCCGCCCGGGGGAGGACGGATCCCTCCCGGGCGTGATGCCCGGCGGGCGGGTCCCCGGCCAGGATCGGTGGCGACCCGAACGCCGCTCCCGGAGGAGACCGCCGCCATGCACCGGACGACCCTGCGCCTCGCCGTTCCCCTGGCCCTCGCCGCCGCCCTCACCGCCACGGCAGGCCTCCCGGCCCTGGCCGCGGACGCGCCCTCACCCTCGCCCGCGAGCGCGGCCCCGGGCGCGGGGGCCGGAGGGCCCGGTGGGATCAGCGGGATCACCGGGTGGGCCCGTATGGCTTACGGCGACCCCCGCGACGACGTCCAGATCTCCGTCGACGCCCACGGCCTGTTCGCCCCGGCAGGATCCACCACTGCCACCCACCCCCGGGGACGCTTCCGCATCCAGCACTACTCGCCCGCCAAGGACGGTCAGCCCGCCAACTTCAACTGGGGTGACTTCACCGTCGACTGCCTCAGGGTGGACGGCACGGAGGTGTCCGTGACGGGCCGGATCGTCGACGCCGGCCCGGTCTGGCAGACCTTCCTCGACCGCAAGCCCCTGCCCGCCCGCATGGGCCTCAGCTTCCACCTCCCCGCCCCTGGCGGCCGGCCCGACGAGGCGCTCGTCGGCATCACGCCCCCGGCGGCCGAAGGCACCCCGGACATCCCGAAGTGCTCGACCGCGCCCGCCGAGTCGGCCCTGACGGCGGGCGGCTACGTCCTGGCTACACGCCACCCTCGATGAGGGTCCAGCCGGGGGAGATCTCGTCGAGGGGGCCGACGCTCTTGTAGTGGCCGTCGACCAGCGTGGAGGTCGAGGCGGTGCCGTCGGAGTTGTAGAAGATCAGGCTGTCCGCGGTCCGGCCCACCTTCTCCCAGAGGGGGGAGGTGCCGACCTCGTCGAGGTCGAAGACCCAGCCGTTGGTCGCCGTGCCCGCCCGGAGGGCGAGTTTCCCGCCCGACTTCGCCCAGGACAGCACCGAGTCCCTGGTGGCGGTCAGCTGACCCAGATGCTCCTCCTCCTCCAGGAAGAGACTTCCCGTCCGCCCGTAGATGCCGCCCCTCAGCGTTCCGTGCTCGCTCGCGTCCCATGAGAAGGTGGCCGACCCCGGCCGGGCCTCGGCGGTCAGTGTGTCGCACGAGCTGGCCATCGCGGCCCAGCCCTTCTTGAAGTTGTCGTACGTGCGCACCTGCTGGTACTTGCCGTTCTGCAGGGTGCCGGTGACGGCGTGGCCGGTCTGGATGTCGTAGAAGATCACCGAGTCGCCCGAGGCCTCGACCTGGGTCCAGCCCTTCGGGAGGTCGCCGATGGTCCGGGTGCGGGCGTACTCGCCGAAGGTGAAGGTGCCGACCTCCCCGGCCCCGGTGATCTTGTTGTACAGCAGCAGCGAGTCGTGGCTCGCCGCCGCGTGCGTGTAGCCGCGCGGCAGGTGGAACTCCCCGCTGGACTCCCAGTGGCCGGCGGAGAGGGTGCCGGTGACGGCGGAGCCGCTGCCGGCCCGGTAGAACAGGATCGAGGTGTTCCCGCCGCTGCCGAAGCAGGACACGGAAGCGGACGCGGGGGTGGCGGGACCCGCCAGGAGGGCCGCAAGCGCGGCAGCCGCCACCGTGGCCACCAGGGATTTCCTCATCGTTGCCCCATTTCGTCGCGCGTGGGCGAGCGCGTCGGGCGCCGTGCGCCGTGCGGCACGGCCTGAGCTCCGGAAGGACGTCCACCGGCGGTTCCCGCCCGGGTGCGACGCCCTCGTCCATTCTGCGCCGCATCGGTATCGGTCGCATCCAGGCTCGCCACCTAGAATGGGAACATGTATTCGAACGACGGTCCGGCCGCGCCGGGGGAACGCCCGCCCCTCACCCCCGCCCTCACCGGCGCCGAACTGGCCCGCTGGTACTGGACCCTGGCCGAGC
>NZ_JZWV01001096.1 GCF_000966975.1 Streptomyces katrae
GGTCAGGCAAGATCCGGAAGAGACGGCCTAGCGCGGGGCGGCGGCGGGGCCGCTGGAGGCGCGCAGCACCTCCAGCACCTGCCCCGTGATCGCGGCCTCGTTCCGCTCGAACTCCGGCCCGGTCAGCCGGTCCGCCTCGGCGGGCAGTCCGGTCAGGACGGGGGTGTGCAGGTGGCCGCCGGGCAGGCCGGGGCGCAGTTCCAGCCGGAGCCGGTTGGAGCGGTAGGCGACCTCGTTGGAGAGGTAGCCGCCGCCCCCGCCGGCGACCGCGCGCGAGCCCGGGGTCGGTCCGTCCTCGCGGTCCACCGGGGCCGCCCCGCCGGCCGGTATCTCCGTGACGGAGGTGTTGAGCCGCACGGGGTAGGGCGCCTGGACGGTGGTCATGGCGTCCGTCGGCAGGCTGGTGCGCAGGAACTCGGCCCCGGGCCCCAGACCCGGCGCGGTGGCCGGGTGTTCGCGCGTACCGCCCGACAGGGCGCGGACGTTGTCGGGGTACGGGTCGGCGGAGCGGTTGCGGCCCGCCCAGGCCTCCAGGGTGAACAGGCCGGGATAGCCCTGGCTGATGCTGGTGATCATGTCGGCGGAGCGCGGGCCCGCCACCAGCCGGGGACCGTAGGCGCGTACGACGATCCCGGCGTCGGAGTCGGCGTAACGGNNCGATGCCGGCGTCGAAGTCGGCGTAACGGACCGGGAGGACGACGGCCCGGATCTCCGCGGTGGTGCCGTCGGCCAGGGTGATGCGGCGCCCGTTGAGCTGGAGGGCGGCGGATCCGGAGGGGTTGGCGCGGCGCGGTTCGGCGTCCAGGCCGAAGGGGTCGAAGCCGCTGACGAAGATCCGCCGTACGCCCGGGGTGCCGCGGAACCCGTTGGAGGTCAGACCGCGCGAGGCGTCCTCGAAGCGGGACTTGAGGGCGGCCCGGTCCACGGTGAACCCGGGCTGCCAGGCGTCGAGTTGGACGGTCATCGCGAGCCGGGTCCAGTACAGCGGCCGGTCGTCCAGGGCCGGCAGGTCACCGCCCGGCCGGCGCCCCTGCGCCCGGTTCACGGCGGCCTGCCACAGCGCCTCGCCCCATGCGTCGAGCAGCCGCTGCGCCCCGGCGGCGTCGCGTACGCCGCACAGGGCGGCCGGGAACCGGCGTACGAAGCCGTCGAGCCCGGCCCGCTCCGGGAAGGGGGCCGCCCGGGGGTCGGACAGCCGGGCCTGCTCGGCGTCGGCCGGGGCCGGGGCCTGCGCGCCGGCGGTGCAGGCGGGCGCGGGGTCCGCGTGGGCGGAGGCGGCGGGCAGGAGGGAGGTGAGGGTGGTGACACCGAGGAGGGCGGCGCTGAGTGCCGTACGGCGTAAGAACGTCATGCCGTGTGACATTACATAGGCGGTGCCGGTGTCCGGGAGGCGAGTTCCGGGCGGCGGTATGCCGAGACCCCGGCCGCACGGCGGCCGGGGCCCGGAGACCGCAGGTGATGTCGAGCTCGATGACGCCCGAGCCGAGGCCGAAGTCCGGCCCGGTCCGGATCAGTCGGCCTGCGGCCAGTCCCAGCCCAGCTGGAGGAACAGGCCCAGCCGGTCGCTGACCCCGCGGATCTGCGAGATCTTGCCCCCGTCCAGGGTGAACCACCAGATGGCCTCGTTCTCGAAGGACCGGCCCGTGGGCTCCGGCATGCGCGGGTGGCTGCCGCCGTGCGTACCGGACTGGACCGTGCGGGCGACCACACGGTCGTCCTCCGCGACCAGTTCCTCCACCCGCACGGTCAGCGGATCGAACGCCGCCAGCTGTTGGCGCAGCCCCTCGAAGGCCGCGCCCGGCTCGTCGGGCTCCCCGTGGATGATCTGGTTGTGGTCGACCACGTCTGCGGCCATGTACTGCGGCAGGTCCGCGGTGCGCCGTTCGTTGACGGCGGTGAAGAAGCCGAGCACGGCCTGCTTGTTGTCCTCCTGCACGCTCATGGCGTGCACCCCCTCGTCGATCATGGTGTGGATCAAGTCGCGGCGAGCCTAGGCGGGTCGGGTATGCGCACGGTCAAGCCCGTGTCAACGACCGTCAAATTCCGGCCTGATCGGCCCGTTCCGGTCGCTCGTCCCCGGTGGCCAGTGCGTCGCCCAGCCCTCCGCCGCCTCCAACTGGGCCGCCAGCGACAGCAGTCGCGGCTCGGAGTGCGCCGGTCCCAGCAGCTGCGCCCCGAGCGGCAGCCCCTGCGGGGTGAATCCCGCCGGGACGCTGATGCCGGGCCAGCCCAGGACGTTCCACGTCCAGGCGTACGGGCACGCCGCGATCATCGCCCGGTCCGTGGCCAGTGCCCCCAGCCCCGCCAGCGCCCCGATCCGCAGCGGACCGGTGGCCGTCGTCGGGGTCAGCACCACGTCGAACCGGCCGAACAGCTCCCCGACCCGGCGGCGCAGCACCCCCTCCGCACGCCGCGAGACCCGCAGCGCCGCCCCGCCCAGCAGCCGGCCCGTACGCGCCGCCCCGTGGGTCCGCGGGTCCAGCAGGCCGGGGTCGGGCGCCCGCGCCGCCAGCTCCCGTACGCCGGCCGTCGCACGGGGCGCGAACGTGAGGCCGATCGGGCCGTAGCGGGGGTCCTCCGGGACCACCTCGTGCCCCAGCTCCTCCAGCCGCCCCGCCAGCCGCTCCACCGCCGAACGCACCACGGGGTCGCAGGACTTGCCCGTGGTCGCGGTGAACGCCGTCCCGAAGGACAGCGCGATCCGCAGCCGGCGCGGCGGCCGGCCGGCAGCCTCGGCCGCCGGCACCGGGGCCGGGCGGTGCAGGTCCCCGG
>NZ_JZWV01001097.1 GCF_000966975.1 Streptomyces katrae
GTGCAGGTCCCCGGGGGCCTGCCCGCTCGCCGCGTCCAGCAGCAGCGCGGCGTCCGCGACCGTACGGGCCAGCACGCCGTTGACCGTCAGGCCGTGGAAGGCCTCGGGTTCCGGCCAGGTGGAGATGCGCCCCCGCTGCGGTTTCACCCCCACCAGATGCGTCCAGGCGGCGGGGATGCGCACCGACCCTGCCCCGTCGGACCCGAGCGCCGCGGGCACCAGCCCCGCCGCCACGGCCGCCGCCGACCCGCCCGAGGAGCCGCCCGGGGTGTACTGCGTGTCCCACGGATTGCGGGTCGCCCCGAAGGCCGGCCCCTCGGTGAAGGGCCACTGGCCCAGCTCGGGCGTCTGCGTCTTGCCCACCACGACCGCCCCGGCCGCACGCAGCCGGCGCACCGCCTCGCTGTCGGCCGGCTTGGGCGGGAAGTCCCCGGCGCATCCGAACGCCGTCGGCTCCCCGGCCACGTCCATGTCGTCCTTGACGGCGACGGGCACGCCCAGCAGCGGCAGCCGCTCCCCCCGGGCCAGCCGTCGGTCGGCGGCCTCCGCCTCGGCCAGGGCCGCCTCGGCGCGGATGATCCGGAAGGCGTTGAGCGAGGGCTGCGCGGCCGCGATCCGCGCGAGCGAACGCTCCGTCAACTCCCTTGAGCTCACTCGGCCTTCGGCTACCGCCGCGGCCATCTCCGCGAGCCCTGGAACGGCGTCCGCCATCGGCTTCCTCCCTCTACTGATCGGTAAGGCCGACGGTAGGCCCAAACGTCCCGGGCCGCACCCTCCTGCGGACCCCGGCCGCAGACCTGTGCTCCCGGCCGTGCCCCTGCCTCCGGCCGATCCCGTGCTCCCGGCCGTCTCCGAGCTCCTGCCCGTGCCCGTGCTCCCGGCCGTCTCCGGGCTGCGGCACGTGCCCGTGTTCGTGCCGGAGCGCCGGACCCGGCCCGGCCGCCGGGAGCCCCGGGTCGCCTCCCCGGACGGTGGCCCGAAAAAATCTCCGGCGGGGATGTCGAGAACGCGGCATCGGCTCCGTCCCAGGGGTGAGCGCGGCCAGAATGGACGCGCAGGACCAGATCGAGGAGAACCGTCATGGCCAAGTACCTGCTGCTGAAGCACTACCGCGGCGCCCCGGCCCCGAGCAACGACGTCCCCATGGACCGCTGGACCCCTCAGGAGGTCTCCGACCACATCCAGTACATGCGCGACTTCGCGGCGAAGCTGGAGCAGACCGGCGAATTCGTCGACGCCCAGGCCCTGGCGCCGGAAGGCACCTGGGTCCGCTACGACGGCGAGGGGCGCCCGGCCGTCACCGACGGCCCGTTCGCCGAGACCAAGGACCTGATCGCCGGCTGGATGGTGATCGACGTGGACAGCTACGACCGGGCCCTGGAGCTCGCCGCCGAACTGTCGGCGGCCCCCGGCGCGGGCGGCCGGCCGATCCACGAGTGGCTCGAGCTGCGCCCCTTCATGTCCGAGCCGCCCACGATCACGGAGTGAACGGCCCCCGATGACCGCCCCGGACCCCGGCCTCGACCCCGCTCCCGGCTCCCGCCCCGCCCAGGACCCCACGGTCCCGGGCGGGGCCCCGCCGCACGCCGTCGACGAGGCCCTGCTGCGGGAGCTGACCCCCGCCGTCCTCGGCATCCTCGTCCGGCGCGGCGCCGACTTCGCGGCGGCCGAGGACGCCGTGCAGGACGCCCTCCTCGACGCCCTCCGCGTCTGGCCCGCCGACCCGCCCCGCGACCCGAAGGGGTGGCTCGTCACCGCCGCCTGGCGCCGCTTCCTCGACGCGGCCCGCGCCGACGCGGCCCGGCGGCGGCGCGAGGACCAGGCCGACCGCGAACCGGAGCCGGGTCCCGCCCCCGACGCCGACGACACCCTCAGCCTCTACTTCCTGTGCGCCCACCCCGCCCTCTCCCCGTCCTCGGCCGTCGCCCTCACGCTGCGCGCCGTCGGCGGCCTCACCACCCGCCAGATCGCCCGGGCCTACCTCGTACCCGAGGCCACCAGACCACCCCGAGCCGGCCGGACTGCTCGCCCTGATGCTCCTCCACCACGCCCGCCGCGCCGCACGGACCGCCCCCGACGGCAGCCTCGTTCCGCTCGCCGAACAGGACCGCGGCCGCTGGGACACGGCGGCCATCGCCGAGGGCATCGCGATCCTGCACGGAGCCCTGGCCCGCGACCGCCTCGGGGAGTACCAGGCCCAGGCCGCCATCGCCGCCCTGCACGCCGACGCCCCCAGCGCGGAGGAGACCGACTGGCCGCAGATCGTGGAGTGGTACGACGAACTCGTCCGCCTCACCGGCAGCCCCGTCGCCCGCCTCAACCGGGCGGTGGCGGTCGGAGAGGCCGACGGGCCGCAGGCCGGACTCGCCGCGCTGTCCGGACTCGACCCGGACCTGCCCCGGCACACGGCCGTCGCCGCCTGGCTGCACGAACGTGCGGGCGACCGGGCAGCCGCCGCCCGGCTCTACGCCGAGGCCGCCCACAAGGCCCCGACCCTGGCCGAACGCACCCACCTCACCCGACAGGCGGCCCGCCTCAACAGCGAGCCGCCCGCCCCCGACGGCCGCCCGGCCCCGGAAACCGCCGGCCCTTGACCGAATGGCCGGGTCAGGGTCACCGGAGTACGTTCGGCGGCCGGGAAGGGCCGCGATATTCGGGGGCGGCATCGGCCCCCGGGTGGCAGTCTGGGCCGATGCCTCCATGGACTCCGTCGGCCGTACTGTTCGACAACCTGCGGTACCTGCTCAACGAGTGGGACCCGATCGGCGTGGCCGGCCTCTCGCAGGACGAGTACGACTGCATGCTCGTCCCCTTGTTCCAGCGCCTCCGCCGTGGCGCCACGCGGGCGGAGCTCGGCGAGTTCCTCTGGTACGAGCTGGAGGACCACTTCGGGCTGGACCCCGTCGGCCACCGGACCGACGCGATGGCCGACCGGCTGATCGCCTGGTGGTCCGCGGTGGCCCCGGCGCCGGACACCGGCGGAACACCGGCGGCATGAGGGCCGCGAGGCCTGGCCGGGCCGTGTCCCTTTGACCGGGTCGTCAGTTGATCGAACGTGCCTGTCCGCCGAGATGAGCTGGGCCCGTTTCCATGCACTCGGACGCTCCCGCGGTGGCACGGCGATGGCCGCCTCAGGCCGTTCCTGTGGGGAGAGGCGGAGGCGATCCGTGCGATCCGAACGATCACCGGCCTCAGCCTTTGGAACAGCAGGCTCCTGCTGGACCGTGCGCCCGTAGCGGTCACAGAACCCGGCTGGCTCGAAGCCGCCGAGGACGCGGCCGGTGTCCTTGAGGCCGCAGGTGCTCACGCGCCACTGCTTTGCGACTGGTGCGACCGCACCATCACGCGAGGGGCCGGCCCGCTCGACCCCGCCCCGTGCAGTGGGCCATGGCCTCCGGAGACCTGTCGAGCGAGCCGCCCGCCGGCGCTCTAGATCCAGCCCTCCAACGACGCCATGAACCCCTCGAAGTCGTCGCGGTGGATGGTGTGTCCGGCCCCCGCGACCGTTCGGACCTCGAAGCCGCGTTCGCGGAGCAGGGCCGCGCGTTCCGGGGAGATCAGGAAGCTGGGGTCGGCCAGTTGGACCAGTGAGGGCACCGCCGGGGCCTTCGGCAGGAGGTCGCGGCCGGTCAGCGGGGCGAGGCTCAGGGCGGTGGCCTCGTCCCACAGGTCCAGCGTCGCGCGCTCGATGTCCACGTCCGCCTCCTCCCAGCGCGGGTTCATGGCCCGGATCCGCTCCCTGCTCGCCGTCTTGAACTCCGCGAACAGCTCCGGCCCGAAGCCGGGTTCGGGCGCGGCCAGATGCCAGGCGGGGTCCGAGAACACCGCGCGCCGCGGCTTCAGCCGGTCCACCGCCAGGGCGAGGGTCAGGCCGCCCAGCGAGTGCCCGATCGCCAACTCGGCTCCGGTGGGCAGGGTTTCGACGAGGTCGTCCGCGAAGAGTTCGGGGCTGTACGGGCCGCGCCCGCTGGCCCCGTGGCCGCGGAGGTCGACCGCGATCACCCGGTAGCCCGCCCCGGCGAGGGCCGGGCCGACCCGGCGCCAGGTGCGGTGGTCGGCCATGATGCCGTGGACCAGGACGGCGAGCCGGTCGCCCTCGCCCCAGGTGTGGGTGTGCAGCTGCACGGTGGTGTCCTCCATGTCGGTACCGGTATCGGAAAAAGGTTTCAGCGGACGCCGCGGATCGGGCGCACTGCCAACGCCCCCGCGACGGCCAGCGCCGCGGCGACGAGGAACAGGGCCGTGTAGCCGCCGCTGACCGAGACGACCACGGAGGCGACGAACGGTGCGACGATCTGCGGCCCGGCGTTGGCGACGTTGAGCACGCCCATGTCCCGCGCGGCGTCCTCGGCCCGTGGCAGGACCATCGTCACGAGGGCGGTGTCCACGGCCATGTAGCAGCCGAACGCCAGCCCGTTGACCACGGCGAAGGCCAGCATCGCGGACCAGCTCGCCGAAACCGCCGGGATGGCCAGCGCGACCGCCGACAGCAGCGCCGAGGCGCCGACGAACAGCTTGCGCCGGTCGAGCCGGTCCGACAGCCAGCCGCCCAGGACCGTCGAGACGGCCATCGCCACGCTCGTCAGTGGCGTCAGCACCGCCACCGCCGCCTCCGGCTTCATCCCCGCGGGCAGCACGGTGTGGTCCTGCAGCACGTACAACTGGTAGCCGCTCACCGCGAAATAGCCGAGCACCAGTAGCGCCCGCCCGATGAACGCCCAGCGGAAGTCGTGGTCGCGCAGGGCACTCGCGAAGGCGGCCAGCTGCGCCCGGACGGGCAGCGGCGCGCGCGCCGGGAGCCGCCGCTCACGGGTGCAGCCGGTGAACAGCAGGGCGGCGACCGCCACGATCGCGCCGAACAGCAGGTACCCGGTGCGGTAGTCCTCCGCGAAGGCCGCACCGGCCAAAGCCCCCAGGGCGGACCCGAACGGCAGACCGAGCCCGACGGCCGCCGAGGCCTTGCCGCGCGCCGTCATCGGCACCCGGTCGGGGACCACGGAGGTGAGGGCGGCCTGGTAGACGTTCATCACGGCCTGGCCCAGACACCAGGCCAGGGTGATCAGCAGGATCGTGTCCGCGAGCCTGAGCAGCAGCATCGCCGGCAGGGCGGCGAGCCCGCCGCCCAGGATCCAGGGGTTGCGCCGCCCGCTGCGGTCGGACAGGGCTCCGGCGACCGGGTTGAAGACCGTGGCGAAGACCGCGGAAACCCCGGCTATCAGGCCGAAGTTGGAGACCTTGTCCGCCGGGTCGACCTGCTCGACCTGGAGGGCCAGCAGGATGCCGGCGACGCCGATGTACAGGGAGTACATGGCCGTGTTGGCCACGAGGAGCAGCGGGAGCAGGCCCCGGCCGGGAGCGGCTGCGGGGGACGCGCCGGCGGGGACGGCGGAGGAAAGGGCCACGGTGCCCTCCTGGGCAGCGAGTGGAGGTGGTTACACGTGTAAGTGACTCGTGTAACCACTGTGTAGCATGTGTTTCCGGCCAACCGCCAGACCCAGGACGCGGCCGGTCTGGAAAGATGCCACGGCCATGCCTGACTCAACGAACCCCCCGAACCCCCCCACCCCCCCGAACCCGCCGACCAGTGCCGACGTGGCCCGGCTCGCGGGCGTCTCGCGCGCCACGGTCTCGTACGTCCTCAACAACGCGGAGGCCGTACGGATCAGCGAGCCCACGCGCCGCAAGGTCCGTGCGGCCGCCGAGGAACTGGGCTACGTCCCGCACGCCGCCGCCCGCAGCCTGCGCGCCGGGCACACCCGCATCGTGCTGCTGCCCACCTCCCACGTCCCGGCCGGCCCCCTCTACAGCACCTTCCTCAACGAACTCCAGTGGGCCCTGCGCCGCCTGGACTACACCGTCGTCCAGTACGGCAGCCTCGGCCTGACCGGTGACGAGGCCGTGCGCGCCTGGGCCGAGCTGCGCCCCGTCGCGGTGATCTCCCTCGGCGAGACCGCCCTCTCCCCGCACAACGTCGACACCCTCAAGCGGGCCGGTGCGCGCGCGGTCCTCACGCTGGGCCCGGAACGGGTGGCGGGGGCGCACGCGCTGGTGATGGACCAGGCGGAGGTCGGCGCCCTGGCCGCCGCCCACCTGGCCGGCCGCGGCCGCCGACGGATCGGGGTGGTCGTTCCGGAGGAGCCGGGCCTGGACCTGTTCTCCGGCCCCCGGCTCGCGGGAGCCCGCACGGTGCCCGAGGTGGAGGTCACCCCGCTCGCCCTGGCCTACACGGAGGAGTCGGCGGCGGCGCTGGCCGCGCGGTGGGGGGAGCTGGGGCTGGACGGGGTCTTCGCGTACAACGACGAGTACGCGGTGCTGCTGATGCGGGCACTGCTGGACGCGGGGGTGCGGGTGCCGGAGGACGTCGCCGTCATGGGGGCCGACGACCTGCTGATCGGGCGGCTGGTGCGGCCGCGGCTGAGCTCGGTGCGGATCGAGATGCCGAGCGGGGAGTGGTTGGCGGGGCTGGTGGACCGGGCCGTGCGGGTGCCTTCGGCGATGGCCGAGCGGTACGACCTGACGGGGGCGGCCGCCGTCCCCCGCGAGTCGACCTGACCCCCCCGGGACTCCGCCCCAGCCCCGGCGCCTCAATCGCCGGCGGGGCTGGAGTTGGCGGCGCGGCCTGTCCGTCTGCGGACCGTGTCCTGGGGG
>NZ_JZWV01001098.1 GCF_000966975.1 Streptomyces katrae
CCCCCACCCCGCCCCTTCCCGAAACCGAGGGCTCCGCCCCCGGCCCCCCGGCTTCGGGCTGCGCCCCGGCTTCGGGCTGCGCCCCCGGCCCCCCGGCTCCGCCCGACGCCCCGACCTCGGGCTGCGCTCCGGCCTCGGGCTGCGCTCCGGTCTCGGCTTCGTCAGGCTCCCGCTCCGGGCTGGCATCCGGCCCTGCCCCGGCCGGGTCCGAGGAGCCCTCCGCCCCGGCCTCTGCCCTGGACTCCGCCCCGGCCTCGGCCTCGGCTTCGTCAGGCTCCGGCCCCGGCTCCGGGCCGGTTTCGGGTTCGGCCGAGACCGCGCCGGGCCGTTCGTGGGCCCCCGGTGTGCCGGAGGCCTCCGGGTGCGCCTCCGGGGGCGTGGCCTCGGGCGTCGTCTCGGGGTCCGTGCTCACAGCGTGCTCCAGTCCTGGTCGGGGTAGCGGTGCACGGGTGCGGACACGTCGTCCAGCGCCCGGCGGATCTCCTCCGGAAGACTAAGGGCCTCCACCGACAGTGCCGCCGCGAGCTGCGCCGACGTGCGGGCGCCGACGATGGGGGCGGCGACCCCGGGGCGGTCGCGGACCCAGGCCAGGGCGACCTGGAGCGGGGTGACCGCCAGGCCCTGGGCGGCCGTGACGACCGCGTCCACGATCCGCCCGGCCGCCTCGTCCAGGTACGGCTCCACGAAGGCGGCCAGGGAGGCCGACGCGCCCCGGGAGTCCGCCGGGGTGCCCTCGCGGTACTTGGCGGTGAGCACCCCCCGGCCCAGCGGGGAGGAGGGGAGCAGGCCGAGGCCCAGGTCCAGGGCCGCCGGGAGCACTTCCCGTTCCACGCCCCGCTGGAGGAGCGAGTACTCCATCTGCGTCGAGGCCAGCCGGGTCCGCGCTCCCGGCGCCGCCAGCTGCCAGGTCGCGGCCTTCGCCAGCTGCCAGCCGCTGAAGTTGGACACCCCCGCGTACCGGGCCCGCCCGCTGCTCACCGCCAGGTCCAGCGCCTGGAGGGTCTCGTCGAGGGGGGTGTACGGGTCGAAGGCGTGGATCTGCCACAGGTCCACGTGGTCGGTGCCCAGTCGGTCCAGGGAGTCGTCCAGGGCCGCCAGGAGGTGCCCGCGCGAGCCGTCGAAGCGCCGGTCCGGATCCGGGACGCTGCCCGCCTTGGTCGCGATGACCAGGTCCCGGCGCGGTACGAGGCCGCCCACCAGCCGCCCCAGGAGGTACTCCGACTCCCCGCCGCCGTACACGTCGGCCGTGTCGACGAGGGTGCCGCCCGCCTCCCAGAACGTCTTCAACTGCTCGGCGGCGGCTTCCTCGCCGGTGTCGCGGCCCCAGGTCAGGGTGCCGAGGCCGATCCGGGAGACGCGCAGTCCGGTGCGGCCGAGATGCCTCTGCTCCATGACCGCTGAGACTACTGGGGCACTGCCGCCAGGCCGTCGGGCGCGCTAGAGTCCCTGCGCAGACCTACGTTACTGAGCGGTAAACCGGCACATCGTAAGGGGACGACACATGCGGCTCGGCATCAATCTCGGCTACTGGGGCGCGGGCATGGACGCCGACAACCTCGCCGTCGCCCAGGAAGCCGACCGGCTCGGCTACGACGTCTGCTGGGCGGCGGAGGCCTACGGCTCCGACGCGGCGACCGTACTGGCCTGGGTCGCCGCCCAGACCGAGCGCATCGACGTCGGCTCGGCCATCTTCCAGATCCCCGCCCGCCAGCCCGCGATGACGGCCATGACCGCCGCCACCCTGGACTCCCTCACCAAGGGCCGCTTCCGCCTCGGCCTCGGCGTCTCCGGCCCCCAGGTCTCCGAGGGCTGGTACGGCGTCAAGTTCGACAAGCCCCTCGCCCGCACCCGCGAGTACGTGGAGATCGTCCGCAAGGCCATGAGCCGCGAGCGCCTCAGCCACGACGGCGAGCACTGGACCCTCCCGCTGCCCGGCGGCCCCGGCAAGCCGCTCAAGCTGACCGTGCACCCCGAGCGCCCCCGCATCCCGCTCTACATCGCCGCCATCGGCCCCAAGAACCTGGAGCAGACCGGCGAGATCGCCGACGGCGCCCTGCTGATCTTCCCGGCCGCCGAACACCTGGAGGAGACCGCCCTGCGCCACCTCCGCGCGGGCCGCGAGAAGGCCGGGCTGACCATGGACGGCTTCGACGTCTGCCCGACCGTCCCGCTGGCCGTCGGCGAGGACGTGAACGCCCTCGCGGACATGTTCCGCCCGTACACCGCCCTGTACGTCGGCGGCATGGGCAGCCCCAAGCAGAACTTCTACAACCAGCTCGCCCAGCGGATGGGGTACGAGAAGGAGGCCGCCGAGATCCAGGCCAAGTACCTCGGCGGCGACAAGGAGGGCGCGGCGGCCGCCGTCCCGCACTCGCTGATCGACTCCACCACCCTGCTCGGCTCCGTGGAGCGCATCGCGGACGGGATGCGGGCCTACGCCGACGCCGGGGTCACCACCCTCACGCTCGCCCCGGCCGGATTCACCCTCGACGAGCGCCTCACCGCCCTGCGGGCCGGCACCGAGGCCCTGGAGCTGGCCGGCCTGGCCTGACACGGGCGGGGCCGGCCGGAGTCGGAACAGGAAGCCGGCGGCCGTGGTGGGGGCTCGGGGGTCTTCCCCGCCACGGCCGACACAGCGAACAACGCGCGGCCCGCCCCCGGGGTTACGCCCCGCTGGGCGGGCGGCGGTTTCGTTCATTCGGCCGAGTCGCGGGACCCCTCGGTTGCCCGCCCGCCCCATCCGCATTTGACTCGTTCCATGCTCTCCGCACGCAGCCTGTTCCAGGAGATCGTCGACCACGACGACTCCTTCCAGCTGTTCTGCTCCATCGCCGCCAGCGGGGAGTCGCAGGGCGGCTGGGAGAACGCCAGGATCGCCGCCCTCGTCCCCGACGGCCTGCGCGACCTCGCCCCCAAGATCGTCCGGCACGGCGCGGACGAGGACAAACACGGCCGGATCTTCCGCGCCCTGCTGCGCAGACGCGGCCTGCCCGCCGTCCCCGTACCGCCCGAGACCGACTACACGATGCTCCTCGAACGCCGCGGCATCGGCCTCGCCCACGACAAGCTGCGCCGCGAGGAACCGCTGAGCGAGGAGGACATCGTCGTCTACCTCGCGCACAGCAGGGTCACCGAACAACGGGCCGCCGACCAGATGGGCATGCTCCTGCGCCACTTCGGCGACCACCCCGAGGTCGGCAAGGCCGTCAGGGTGATCAGCCACGACGAGGACAACCACCTCGCCTACTGCCACGAGGAACTCCTGCGCCTGGCCCGCCGGGGACACGGCCGGACCATCCACCGCGTCCTGCGCGACAGCGCCCTCGCCGAGATCGCCGTCCACCGGGACGTCAGCCTCGCCGTCATGGAGCACATGGGCCGGCTCCTGCGCTGGCCCGCGCCCAAGGCCGCCGCCCTCGCCGCCGGCATCCGCGGGATGTACGCGTACGAGCGCTTCGGCGGCTGGCACCGCATGATCGGGCTGCGCCCGCCGGAGCGCACGGACCCCCTCGGCGGCAGGCCCGCCCCCGCACCCGGCCCCGCCTGAACCCGGCGGCCGGCCGGGCCACCGCGTCAGAGCCAGCCGCGCCGCTTGAACATCCGGTGCAGCCCCAGGCAGAGCCCGACCATGACCAGCAGCACCGCGGGATAGCCCCACCACTGCCTGAGCTCCGGCATGTCGCGGAAGTTCATCCCGTAGATCCCCGCGACCATCGTCGGCACCGCGGCCATGGCGGCCCAGGCGGAGATCTTGCGCATGTCGTCGTTCTGCCGGACCCCCATCTGCGCCAGGTGCGCGGACAGCGCGTCCGACAGCAGCCGGTCCAGCCCCTCGACGTACTCGTTCGCCTTCGTCAGATGGTCGGCGACGTCCCGGAAGAACGGCCGGGCGTGGTCGTGCACGAAGGGCACGTTCCCGAAGGCGAGCCGGTCCATCGGCTGCGACAGCGGGCTCGTCGCGCGCCGGAACTCCAGCACCTGACGCTTGAACCCGTAGATCCGGGACGCGGTGTTCCTGGTGTCCGCCGTCTGCGGGGCGAAGACCTCCGCCTCCAGCTCCTCCAGGTCCGCCTGGAGCTCGGCCGCCACCTCGATGTAGTGGTCCACCACCGCGTCGGACACCGCGTACAGCACCGCCGTGGGCCCGTGCCGCAGCACCTCCGGCTCGTGCTCCAGCCGCCGCCGCACGGCCGCCAGCGCGGCCCCCTCGCCGTGCCGCACGGTCACCACGAACGAGTCGCCGATGAACAGCATCAGCTCGCCCGTGGTCACCCTGTCCGCGTCCTCGTCGTACATGACCGGCTTGAGGACGACGAACAGCGAGTCGTCGTACACCTCCAGCTTCGGCCGCTGGTGCGCGGTCAGGGCGTCCTCCACCGCCAGCTTGTGCAGCCCGAACTCATGGCTGACGTGCTCGAACTCCTCCTCCGTCGGCTCGTACATCCCGATCCACAGAAAGGCGTCACCGACCGCGCGCGCCTGGGCCAGGGCATCCGACAGGTCCCCCGGGGCCTCGGAGCGCCGGCCGTCCCGGTACATCGCGCAGTCCACAATCACGCGGGGCATTCTTCCCCCACCACAGCCCGCCCGCACGTCGGCCGCACCGCTTAGGCTCCTCCTATGGCCACGCTGATCCTCGTACGACACGGGCGGTCCACCGCCAACACCGCGGGCTTGCTCGCCGGCTGGACCCCCGGGGTCTCCCTCGACGAGCGCGGCGCCGCGCAGGCCGCGGCGCTGCCCGGACGGCTGGACGGGGTGCCCC
>NZ_JZWV01001099.1 GCF_000966975.1 Streptomyces katrae
GCCGTGTGCAGCCCGCTCCAGCGCTGCCAGGAGACCCTGGCCCCGCTGCTCGCGGCCCGCCCCGGCCTGCCCCTGCACACGGACGAACGCATCGGCGAATGCCACTACGGCGACTGGTCGGGCCGCAAGCTCTCCGAACTCGCCGACGAACCCCTCATGAAGATCGTCCAGCAGCACCCCTCGGCCGCCGCCTTCCCCGGCGGCGAGTCCATGCGCACCATGCAGAACCGCGCCGTGGACGCCGTACGCGAGTGGAACGCGCGGATCGAGGAGGAACACGGCGCCGACGCCGTCTTCCTGATGTGCTCCCACGGCGACGTCATCAAATCCGTCGTCGCCGACGCCCTCGGCATGCACCTCGACCTCTTCCAGCGCATCCACGTCGACCCCTGCTCGGTCACCGCGATCCGCTACACCCCCACCAGACCCTTCCTGCTGCGCCTCGGCGACACCGGGGACCTCGCCCCCCTCATCCCGGCCGCCGCGCCCCCCGCGGAGAACGCGGCCGAGGGCGGCGGCAACGCCGTCGTGGGCGGCGGCGCGGGCGCGGCCTGATCGGACGGCGCAGTAGGGTGGCAGGGCCAACACAAGTGCGCAGCCCTGCCCCCGCCCCAGACTTGGAGACCGGTCGTGCCCCGTCAGGTGTTCCTTTACGACCCGCCGGACCGCTTCGTGGCGGGCACCGTCGGTCTGCCTGGACGTCGCACCTTCTTCCTCCAGGCCTCCCAGGGCCCCCGCGTCACCAGCGTCTCCCTGGAGAAGACCCAGGTCGCGGCCCTCGCCGAGCGGATGGACGAACTGCTGGACGAGGTCGTGCGCCGGACCGGCGGCAACGCCCCCGTCCCGGCCGTCGCCTCCACCGAGGCCGCCGACACCGCACCGCTCGACGTCCCCGTCGAGGAGGAGTTCCGCGTCGGCACCATGGCCCTCGCCTGGGACGGCGAACAGCAGCGGATGATCGTCGAGGCTCAGGCCCTCGTCGAACTCGACGCCGACTCCGAGGAGGACCTCGCCGAGGCCGAGGAGCGGCTCCTCCAGGACGAGGAGAACGGCCCGCCCATGCTGCGCGTACGGCTCTCCGGCGCCCAGGCCCGGGCCTTCGCCAAGCGCGCCTTGGACGTGGTCAACGCCGGCCGGCCGCCGTGCCCGCTGTGCAGCCTGCCCCTGGACCCCGAGGGGCACGTGTGCCCCCGCCAGAACGGGTACCGGCGCCAGGTGTGAGCGCCGTGACCCCGATAGAGGAACTGCTCACCCGCGGTGAGCTCACCGTCCGCGGCCGGATCGCCGAGGCCTCCAACGCCGTGCTGCTGTGCACCGTGGCCTACGAGGGCCGCAGCGCGGAATGCGTCTACAAGCCCGTCAAGGGCGAGCGGCCGCTGTGGGACTTCCCCGACGGCAACCTCGCCCGGCGCGAGCGCGCCGCCTACCTGGTCTCCGAGGCCACCGGCTGGGGGCTCGTGCCCACGACCGTGCTGCGTGACGGCCCCTACGGAGAGGGCATGGTGCAGCACTGGATCGACGCCGGAGAACAGCCGGAGCCGCAGCTCCTCGCCCTCGTCGAGGGCGAGGAGGCCGGAGAGGGCTGGAAGGCCGTCGCGTTCGCCGAGGTGGGGGAGGGCCGCACCGCCCTGCTCGTCCACGCCGACGACCCCAGGCTGCGCCGGCTCGCCGTCCTCGACGCCGTGATCAACAACGGCGACCGCAAAGGCGGACACCTGCTCCCCGCGCCCGACGGCCGGCTCTACGGCATCGACCACGGTGTGACCTTCCACTCCGAGGACAAGCTCCGCACCCTCCTCTGGGGCTGGGCGGGGGAGCCGCTCACCGATGAGGCGCGGTCGGTGCTGTCCTCCCTGGAGGCCCAGCTGGCCGAGGACGCCCCGCTCACCACCCGGCTGGCCGAACTGATCACCCCCGCCGAGCTGGCCGCCGTACGGGCCCGTGTGGCCCTGCTGCTGCGCAGCGGGACCCATCCGAAGCCCTCCGGGCAGTGGCCGTCGATCCCCTGGCCGCCCGTCTGAGCAGGGCGGGCGCCCGAACGGGCCCGACGCACAGATCCGGCCAAAGCACAAGGGTGTCGATCAAGCCAACAGTGCAGCGCCCATTCGTTTCCGGAACAGTCGTCCGGTTAGGCTCGAAGCATGCATGCCTGGCCCGCTTCTGAGGTCCCCGCCCTGCCCGGCAAGGGCCGCGACCTCCAGATCCACGACACCGCGACCCAGGCGACGGTCACCGTCGACCCCGGTCCCGTCGCCCGCCTCTACGTCTGCGGGATCACCCCGTACGACGCGACCCACATCGGTCACGCGGCGACCTACAACGCGTTCGACCTCGTTCAGCGCGTGTGGCTCGACAACAAGCGCCAGGTCCACTACGTCCAGAACGTCACGGACGTGGACGATCCGCTGCTGGAGCGGGCGCTGCGCGACGGCCACGACTGGACCGAGCTCGCGGAGCGCGAGACCGCCCTCTTCCGCGAGGACATGACCGCCCTGCGGATGCTGCCCCCGCAGCACTACGTCGGAGCCGTCGAGGCCATACCCGGCATCGTGCCGCTGGTCGAGCGGCTCCGCGACGCGGGCGCCGCCTACGAGCTCGAAGGCGACATCTACTTCTCCGTGGAGTCCGACCCGCACTTCGGCGGGGTCTCCAACCTCGACGCCCAGGCGATGCGTCTGCTGTCCGCCGAGCGCGGCGGCGACCCGGACCGCCCGGGCAAGAAGAACCCCCTGGACCCGATGCTGTGGATGGCCGCCCGCCCGGGCGACCCGAGCTGGGACGGCGCCTCGCTGGGCCCCGGCCGGCCGGGCTGGCACATCGAGTGCGTGGCCATCGCCCTGGAACACCTGGGCATGGGCTTCGACATCCAGGGCGGGGGCTCCGACCTCGCCTTCCCGCACCACGAGATGGGCGCCTCCCACGCGCACGCGCTGACGGGCGAGTTCCCGATGGCCAAGGCGTACGTCCACGCGGGCATGGTCGCCCTGCACGGCGAGAAGATGTCGAAGTCCAAGGGGAACCTGGTCTTCGTCTCCACCCTGCGGCGCGCCGGGGTGGACCCGGCCGCCATCCGCCTGGCGCTGCTGTCGCACCACTACCGGGCGGACTGGGAGTGGACCGACGCCGTCCTCGCGGAGGCGGAGGCCCGGCTGGCGCGGTGGCGCGCGGCCGTCTCCCGCCCGGACGGGGTTCCGGCGGACGCGCTCGTGGAGGAGGTCCGGGAGGCGCTCGCCCGCGACCTGGACGCCCCTGCGGCTCTCGCGGCGGTGGACCGCTGGGTCGAGGCCCAGCTGGCCTCCGACGAAACGGACGAGACGGCCCCCGGCCTGGTCTCCCGCACCGTCGACGCCCTCCTGGGCGTCGCCCTGTAGTCCCGGGGCGGGCCGGGGCCGGGGCGCCGCTGCGCGGTGCTCCTCCCCGCCCCGCCCTTTCT
>NZ_JZWV01001100.1 GCF_000966975.1 Streptomyces katrae
CCCCAGAGAACGGTGAAGGGCGGGTAGGGGACCGGCCCCGCGCAGCGGAAGCCCGTACCCCGGCCCGCCCGAACCGGACCGCTAGGCCTCGGGGGACTCGTCCCCCGGCTCCTCGGGCGGCGCGGCCGGAGGCTCCTCCGCGGAGGGGTCCGGCTTGCGCTTCGGGGCGCGCGGCCCCCCGGAGGTGTCCCGCAGGTACGACCCGTCGGAGGGGTCGGTGGACGACGGGTCCCGCCGCCGCAGGTACCGCTCGAACTCCCGCGCGATGGCGTCCCCCGACGCCTCCGGCAGGTCGGCCGTGTCCCGCGCCTCCTCCAGCGTCTGGACGTACTCCGCCACCTCGCTGTCCTCGGCGGCCAGTTGGTCCACCCCCAGCTGCCACGCCCGCGCGTCCTCCGGCAGTTCACCGAGCGGGATCCGGATGTCGATCAGGTCCTCCAGCCGGTTCAGCAGCGCCAGCGTCGCCTTCGGGTTCGGCGGCTGCGACACGTAGTGCGGCACCGCCGCCCACAGCGACACCGCCGGCACGCCCGCGTGCGTACAGGCCTCCTGGAGCACGCCCACGATGCCCGTCGGGCCCTCGTACTTGGTCTCCTCCAGGTCCATCGTCCGCGCCAGGTCCGGATCGGACGTCACCCCGCTGACCGGCACCGGCCGGGTGTGCGGGGTGTCCCCGAGGAGCGCGCCGAGGATGACGACCATCTCCACGCCCAGCTCGTGCGCGAAACCGAGCAGCTCGTTGCAGAACGACCGCCACCGCATGGACGGTTCGATGCCCCGCACCAGCACCAGGTCACGCGGCTTCGCCCCGCCGATCCGGACCACCGACAGCCGCGTCGTCGGCCAGGTGATCTTCCTGACCCCGTGCTCCAGGAACACCGTCGGCCGGTTCACCTGGAAGTCGTAGTAGTCCTCGGCGTCGAGCGCCGCGAAGACCTCGCCCTTCCACTCCCGGTCCAGGTGCGCCACCGCACCGGAGGCGGCGTCACCCGCGTCGTTCCAGCCCTCGAACGCGGCCACCATGACCGGGTCGATCAGCTCGGGCACGCCCTCAAGCTCGATCACCCAGGTCTCCTTCCGAAGTTCCTTGCGTACGTGGGAAAGCCTAAGCCTTGTGGGGTCGGCCGCCACAGCCCACGACAGAGGGGCGGTTCCCCTCGGAACCGCCCCTCTTCCCCACCTGCGTACGAGCTATGCCTTGCGGGCCAGCATCTCCTCGACGCGGGCGCGTACGGACTCGTCGTCCAGGCCGCGGATGGTCACCGTCGTACGGCGGCGCAGCACGTCGTCCACGGTCTCGGCCCACTCGTGGTCACGGGCGTAGGCGACCTGCGCCCAGATCTCCGGGCCGTCCGGGTGGATGCGCTCGGCCAGCGCCGGGTCCTCGTTCGCCAGGCGGGCGATGTCGAAGGCCAGCGAGCCGTAGTGGGAGGCCAGGTGTCGGGCGGTCAGCGGGTCCATCCGCGCGCCGGGGTCGCGGTCCACCAGCAGGCGGTGCGCGACGGCGTTCGGGTTGGCGACACCGGGCAGCGGGACGCGGCGCACGAGGGACTTCACCGGCTCCATGTCATCGGTCAGCGGGCTGCCCGGGAGCTTGGCGAGCTTGTCCATGACCACGCGGCCGATGTGGCGGTACGTGGTCCACTTGCCGCCGGCGACGGACAGCATGCCGCCCGCACCCTCGGTCACGACGGTCTCGCGCTTGGCCTTCTCGACGCCGCCGGGGCCGCCCGGCAGGACGCGCAGGCCGGCGAAGGCGTACGTCATCAGGGAGCGGTCGAGGTCGGCGTCCTTGATCGAGAAGGCGGCCTCGTCCAGGATCTGCTGGATGTCCTTCTCGGTGGCGCGCACGTCCGCCGGGTCGCCCTCGTAGACCTCGTCGGTGGTGCCGAGCAGGAGCTGGTCCTCCCACGGCAGGGCGAAGGTGATGCGGTACTTGTCGATCGGGGTGGCCATGGCGGCCTTCCACGGCGACTTGCGCTTCATGACGATGTGCGCGCCCTTGGAGAGGCGGATCGACGGCAGCGCGTGCTTGTCTTCCATGCGCCGCAGGTGGTCCACCCACGGGCCGGTGGCGTTGAGCACGACGCGGGCGTCGACGCCGAACTCGGTGCCGTCGAGGCGGTCCTTGAGCTCGGCACCCGAGACCCGGCCGCGCGTCATGCGCAGGCCGGTGACCTCGGCGTGGTTGAGGACGACCGCACCCGACTCGACGGCCGCGCGGACCGTCATCACGGCCACGCGGGAGTCGTTCATCTGGTGGTCGTAGTAGACCGCGACGGCCTTGAGGTTGTCGGTCTTCAGGCCGGGGTTGTCGGCGACGGCACGGGCCGGGGATATGACCTTGCCCATGCCGTCGCCGAAGGCCGAGAGGGCGGAGTAGGCGAAGACGCCCGCGCCCAGCTTGGCCGCACCCACCGGGCCGCCCTTGTAGACCGGCAGGTAGAACGTGAGCGGGTTGACCAGGTGCGGGGCCACGTCCTTGGCCAGCACCCGCCGCTCGTGGTGGTTCTCGGCCACCAGCTTGACCGCGCCGGTCTGCAGGTAGCGCAGACCGCCGTGGACGAGCTTCGAGGAGGCGGAGGAGGTGGCGCCGGCGAAGTCGCCCGCGTCCACCATGGCCACCCGCAGACCCGACTGCGCGGCGTGCCAGGCCACCGAGGTGCCCAGGATTCCACCGCCGATGACCAGCAGGTCGTACGTGGCCTTCGACAGCTGCTCACGGGTCTCGGCGCGGCCCGGGTTCGAGCCGGCGGTCGGGTGCGTGCCCAGTGCGGGGACGCTCTGCAGGGTGCTCATGTCTCTTCAGCTCCTCGTCGATTCGACAGCTGGTGCGTGTCAGCTGGCGTTTTCGTCGTCGATCCAGCCCATGGACCGCTCGACGGCCTTGAGCCAGTTCTTGTACTCGCGGTCCCGCTGGTCGGCGGGCATGCGCGGGGTCCACTCCGCCGCGCGGCGCCAGTTGGCGCGCAGGGCGTCGGTGTCGGGCCAGAAGCCGACGGCCAGGCCGGCGGCGTAGGCGGCGCCGAGGCAGGTGGTCTCGGCGACCATGGGACGGACCACGGGGGCGTCCAGGAAGTCCGAGAGCGTCTGCATCAGCAGGTTGTTGGAGGTCATACCACCGTCGACCTTGAGGGCCGCCAGCTCGACGCCGGAGTCCTTGGTCATGGCGTCGGTGATCTCGCGGGTCTGCCAGGCGGTGGCCTCCAGGACGGCACGGGCGATGTGCGCCTTGGTGACGTACCGGGTGAGGCCGGCGATCACACCGCGGGCGTCGGAGCGCCAGTACGGGGCGAACAGGCCCGAGAAGGCCGGCACGAAGTAGGCGCCGCCGTTGTCCTCGACGGAGGAGGCCAGGGTCTCGATCTCGGCCGCGGACTTGATCAGGCCCATCTGGTCGCGCATCCACTGGACGAGCGAGCCGGTGACGGCGATGGAGCCCTCCAGGGCGTAGACCGGCTTCTGGTCGCCGATCTGGTAGCCGACCGTGGTCAGCAGGCCGCTGTAGGAGTTGATGATCTTGTCGCCGGTGTTCATCAGCATGAACGTGCCGGTGCCGTAGGTGGACTTGGCCTCGCCCTCGGCGAAGCAGGTCTGGCCGAAGAGGGCGGCCTGCTGGTCACCGAGCGCCGAGGCGACCGGGACACCGGCGAGGACGCCGTCCTTGACGTGGCCGTAGACCTCGGCGGAGGACTTGATCTCGGGGAGCACGTTGAGCGGGACGCCCATCGACTCGGCGATCTTCTCGTCCCAGGCCAGGGTGTGCAGGTTCATCAGCATGGTGCGCGAGGCGTTGGTGACGTCCGTGACGTGCGCACCGCCCTGGGCGCCACCGGTGAGGTTCCAGATGACCCAGGAGTCCATGGTGCCGAAGAGGATGTCCCCGGCCTCGGCGCGCTCGCGCAGGCCCTCGACGTTGTCGAGCAGCCAGCGGACCTTCGGGCCGGCGAAGTAGCTCGCCAGCGGCAGGCCGGTCTCGCGGCGGAAGCGGTCCTGGCCGACGTTGCGTCCGAGCTCCTTGCAGAGGGCGTCGGTGCGGGTGTCCTGCCAGACCAGCGCGTTGTGCACCGGCTCGCCGGTGTTCTTGTCCCACAGGACGGTGGTCTCGCGCTGGTTGGTGATGCCGACGGCCTTGACGTCGGCGGCGGTGATCTCGGCCTTGGCGATGGCGCCGGCGACGACCTCCTGGACGTTGGTCCAGATCTCGGTGGCGTCGTGCTCGACCCAGCCCGGCTTCGGGAAGATCTGCTCGTGCTCCTTCTGGTCGACGGCGACGATGCGGCCGTCGCGGTCGAAGACGATGCAGCGGGAGGAGGTGGTGCCCTGGTCGATCGCGGCGATGAAGGGGCCGGTGCTGCTGGTCATGGTGGCTGCTCCTGGCAGATCTGTTGAGTAGGCGGAATCAGGAGGGCGGTGCGGATCTTACGAACGCGGCCGAAGCTGATCAGGCGAACGCGATGTTGTACAGACCGCCGGCGAGCAGGGCACCGACGAGCGGGCCGGCCACCGGGATCCAGGAGTACCCCCAGTCCGAGCCGCCCTTGTTGGGCAGCGGGAGCAGGGCGTGGACGATGCGGGGACCGAGGTCGCGGACCGGGTTGATGGCGTAGCCGGTCGGGCCGCCGAGGGAGAGGCCGATGCCGACGACCACGAAGGAGGTGATCAGGACGCCGATGACGCCGAGGCCCTTGCCGTCGTCCTGGAGGCCCTGGGTGAGGATCGCGAGGACGAGGACGAAGGTGCCGATGATCTCGGTGGCCATGTTCTGGACCACGTTGCGGATCTCGGGGCCGGTGGAGAAGATGCCGAGCACCGGGCCGGCGACGTCGTGCGGGTGCGGGTCCTCCGGGCCGAGCCTGGCGTCCTTGATGTTCTCCGGGTCCGCCAGGTGCGCGCGGAACTGGCCGTAGTAGGTGATCCACATCAGCACCGCGCCGATCATGGCGCCGAGCAGCTGGCCCGCGAGGTAGACGGGGACGTCGCCCCACTCGCCGGTCTTGACGGCTATGCCGACGGTGACCGCCGGGTTGAGGTGCGCGCCGGAGAGCGGCGCGGAGACGTAGGCGGCGATCAGGACGGCGAAGCCCCACCCGAAGGTGATCGCGAGCCAGCCCGCGCCGCGGGCCTTGGAGCTCTTGAGCGTGAGGGCGGCGCACACGCCGCCGCCGAGCAGAGTGAGCAGGGCGGTACCGATGGTCTCGCCGATGAAGATGTCGGAGCTGGACACCCGCGACTCCTTTGTCATACGTCCAGGGGTGGGCGGACACCGGGTCCCTCCGGTGGGTCCGCACACTCGGTGAGTGCTTCACCGGTCCATGGCCTCGCCCTAGCCTAACGCGTATTGCCGGTAGGTGTTCG
Organism: Streptomyces katrae; assembly: GCF_000966975.1. Taxonomy (GTDB): domain Bacteria; phylum Actinomycetota; class Actinomycetes; order Streptomycetales; family Streptomycetaceae; genus Streptomyces; species Streptomyces katrae. The sequence continues at coordinate 5,359 of NZ_JZWV01001100.1, forward strand.
ACAATGCCGACCGATGAACGGCAGTTTTCCGCCTGGGTTCAGAACGCGTCAAGGCCTGACCAGGTCAAAGAACCGGATCGTTACCACTCGGTACGATCGCCCAAAACCGGCCAACGGCCGGTCCTGAAACGAAGAGGTCCACCCGAATGGCGCCCAAAGCGGCCAAGGGGTGGACCAAAGGGGATCAGGTCAAGCTCAGAACCGGCCCGCTCCAAGATCGCGCGAAACCGACCGGGCGCAGTCCCGTACCGCGGCCACGAGGGCCGGACGGGGCTCCCCGGACTCCCCGCAGACCCGCTCCACGGCGCCCGCGACGGCCACCGCGCCCACCGGCATCCGGCGCCGGTCGTGGATCGGCGCCGCCACCGAGGCGAGGCCCTCCCACGTCTCCTCCACGTCGGCCGCCCAGCCGCGCGCCCGGGTCAGGTCCAGGACCTCCTCGAAGCCCGCCGCGTCGGTCACCGTCCGCGGGGTGAACGCCTCCCGCTCCGCGTCCAGGGCCTCCGTGTGCGCCACCGGGTCGTAGGCCGACAGCACCTTGCCCAGGGCCGTGGAGTGCAGCGGCTGCATGGCCCCCACCTCCAGCACCTGACGGCTGTCGTCCGGCCGGAACACGTGGTGCATGATCAGCACCCCGCTCTTGTGCAGCACCCCCACGTACACGCTCTCGCCGCTCGCCCGGGCCAGGTCGTCCGTCCACACCAGCGCACGGGCGCGCAGCTCGTGCACGTCCAGGTAGCTGTTGCCCAGCCGCAGCAGCTCCGCGCCCAGCTGGTAGCGCCCCGAGGCCGGGTCCTGCTCCACGAAGCCCTCGGCCTGCAGGGTGCGCAGGATCCCGTGGGCCGTGCCCTTGGCCAGGCCCAGGGCGGACGCCACGTCCGACAGGCCCAGCCGGCGCTCCCCGCCGGCCAGGAGCCGCAGCATCGCAGCGGCTCGTTCGAGCGACTGGATGTTCCGTGCCATCGCGCAGCCTCCTGCTGACGTAGTTCGACCATGCCGAACACTATCGGTCGATGCCGACCTCGTGCATGGTTGGGTGTTTCCCGGTGTGCCGCCGACCAGGGCACCCGTCCGTGCGACCCCCGCGCACAGAATGCAGTCCGCCACGTGGGACGCCCTCACCGGGGCGGGTGCCGCACGGTTACCCTGACCGCGTGCGCCCCTGACACAGCGGGGGTGCAAAGCCGACAGCCGTCGCATCCCAGGGAGCTCAACCATGGCCTCGTTGCCGAACCCGCCCGCAGACACCCAGACCCGGGCCGATGCCCTCCGAGAGCCGCTCG
>NZ_JZWV01001101.1 GCF_000966975.1 Streptomyces katrae
CCGGGCCGATGCCCTCCGAGAGGCGCTCGCGACCCGCGTGGTCGTCGCCGACGGAGCCATGGGAACCATGCTCCAGGCACAGGACCCCACCCTGGAAGACTTCCAGCAGCTCGAAGGCTGCAACGAGGTCCTGAACATCACCCGTCCCGACATCGTCCGCTCGGTCCACGAGGCGTACTTCTCGGTGGGCGTGGACTGCGTCGAGACCAACACCTTCGGCGCCAACTACGCGGCCCTCGCCGAGTACGACATCCCCGAACGCAACTTCGAGCTCTCCGAGGCCGGCGCCCGCATCGCCCGCCAGGTCGCCGACGAGTTCACCGCCTCCACCGGACAGCAGCGCTGGGTCCTCGGCTCCATCGGCCCCGGCACCAAGCTGCCCACCCTGGGCCACATCACCTACGCCCAGATCCGCGACGCCTACCAGGTCAACGCCGAAGGCCTGATCTCCGGCGGCGCCGACGCGCTGCTCGTCGAGACCACCCAGGACCTCCTCCAGACCAAGTCCTCCATCATCGGCGCCCGCCGCGCCATGGAGGCCCTCGGCGTCACCGTCCCGCTGATCTGCTCCGTCACCGTCGAGACC
>NZ_JZWV01000125.1 GCF_000966975.1 Streptomyces katrae
GCCCGGCCCGCGCCCGTGCCGCGTCGTCGGCCGCGCCGTTCCGGCGGGAAGACGCCGTGAAGGCCCTGACGACGGGTCTCGGCCGGCCGCTCTACGGGCTGTTCTTCCTGGTCCCGGTCCTCGCCCTCTTCATCGGGGGGTTCGACCTGCTGCACCGGGCCGCGCTTTACCCCTCCGAGTCGGAGCACCCGAGCGCCGCGCACGAGTGGGCCGTGAACGACGACTGGTGGCGCCTCCCCGTGACCGTCCTGCTCTTCGCGGCGATGGTCTGGCTGCACGTCTACCGCAGGCGGCTGCTGACCGTGCCGCCCGGCAGGGTCCGGCTGTGGTCGGCCGGGATCGGCGTGTACTGGATCGCCCTGCTGGCGGGCACGGCCCTGCACGTGGCGTGGTTCGTGATCGTGCAGGAGGACATGCCGTCCGAGGCCGGGAACCACCCGCTCCTGTGGGTGGCCGTGCCGCTGACCCTCATCGGGGCGGCGGTCTCGCCCGTCCTGCTGATCACCTCGGTCCTCCGGATCGCGAGGGCCTGAGCCGGCCCCGCCGGGGAACGTTTCTGCGGCCCGCCCCTTCACTCGCGCAGGTGGTTTGGGCCGTGGATCCGTATGCCCGGTCTGGGCGTGCGCCGCCCGTGCCGGGAGCCTGGGGAAGGGGGCGGCCGGGGGGCCGCGTCGGGGAGGCGGGAGTCAGCAGATGAAAGTCAACTTCGCGAAGTTCCAGGGCTCTCTGCCGTACGCCTCCGAGCTGTACGGCGTCTACCAGCCGCTGCTCGGGTGGCGCTCGGCCCGGCTGGCCGAGCGGTTCGGCACCACGGGCCCCGCGATGCGCCGCTCGCTCGCGGCGGCGCTCACCGAGAACATGCGCCCCTCCTACACGGTGGCCCCGGGCCCCGCCGCGGCCGGCGGGCCCGCTCTGACGATCGAGCCGGGTGCCCCGCTGCCCTCGGTCGCCTCCGCCGTGCCGGCCACCCTCGACTCGCTGGTCACCCGGGAGCTGCTGGCCCGGCTCAAGAAGGCGGACCTCGCCGATCCGGCCGTCTGGGACCGTCTGGTGGGGCCGGGACCCGACGGGCTCGCCGCTCTGCTGCGCATCGCGGAGGAGAAGATCGCCCAGGGCGCTGTCATCGTCCACGCCGCGCCCGACGGCCGGCAGGCGGCCGCCGCCGCCGACTCCACGGCCGACTCCACGGCCGCCCTGGCCGCCGCCCAGGAGTCCCGCGTCGCGGGAGCGTTGAAGAAGCTGCAGGCCGCCGGCCGTTACGACGTGCTGCACGCGATGTTCGCGACGAGCGGCCACCGGGTGAGCGTGCCGGAGGTCGACGCCCTGGCCGGACTGCTGGGGGCCGGGCCGCCCGTGTCGCCGGGCGCACGGGGCCAGGCCGCCACCGCCGGCCTGCCCGAGGCCTCGCTGTCGCCGCTCGGTGTCGTCCACCTCTTCCGCCAGTACTTCTTCGAGTTCGACTCGTTCCTCGGCCCCCCGGTCCAGCACATCTGGCTCAGCCCCGGCGCCGCGGTGGAGCTGATCGAGGTCTCCACCCGCCGTACCCTCACCGAACGGACCAGCGAGGCCTCCGAGGAGCTCACCCAGCGCAGCGAGCAGGAGAGCCGGTCCGAGGACGAGCTGTCGGCGTCGGTCAGCGAGGAGAACCAGAGCAGCAGCAAGTTCGGGGTGAGCCTGGAGGCGAGCACCAACGGCAAGCTGGGCGTGTTCAACACCCAGGCCACCGCCCGTACGAGCTACGACTCGGCGGACGCGCGCAAGACCGCCAAGGAGCAGACCCACAAGCAGCTGCGCCAGCAGACGATCAAGCTGTCCACGGAGATCAAACGCAGCTTCAAGTCGACGTTCAAGACGGTCGTGGAGACCACCGACACCTCCAGCAAGAGGTACCTCCTGCAGAACACCACCGACAAGCTCGTCAACTACGAACTGCGGCGCAAGATGCGCCAGGTGGGGGTCCAGGTCCAGGAGATCGGCACCCAGCTGTGCTGGCAGACCTACATCGACCGGCCGGGCGACGAACTCGGGGTCGCCGAGCTGGTCCACATCGCGCAGCCCCCGCAGGGCCAGGTCCAGCCCGCCCAGCTCGTACCGATGCCCGAGCAGTACCAGGAGACGGTCGAAGGCACGTACAAGGGGCCGGACGACGACTACTTCGACGACGCCCTGGCGGACCTGCTGCTCTACCCCAAGTACGGGTACGAGTACAAGAGCCACACCAACGTGCAGTGGCTGAGCAGCAACGTCGCCGATCTGCGGATCAGCCCGTTCGCGGAGGGCAGCAACCGGCTGAGGCTGCGCATCACCGGACACAGCGGTGACGACGGCGAGATGTTCCCCTACCGCTTCACCGTGAACTACGGCCCGACGTCGGGCTACGTGGAGCAGGTGAACAAGGTGAACGCCGAGCGCCTGAAGGAGGTCGACCAGGAGAAGGAACGGCTGGCGAAGGAGGCGTTCTTCAAGGCGGCCCAGGAACGGGTGAAGCTCGCGGCGGGCATCGGCCCCCGCCGCTTCGAGGATCTGCGCGAGGAGGAGCGGATCGTCGTGTACCGGAACCTGATCCGCCAGCTCTTCAAGGGGAAGGGCCTGTCCGGCATCAGCAGCCAGACCCAGCACGTCATGGCCGAGCTGGTCCAGACGTTCTTCGACGTCGACCGCATGCTGTACTTCGTGGCCCCCGAGTGGTGGGTGCCCAACAAGCTGGCCGTGAAGGAGAACCTCGGCTTCGACGGCTCGGGGACCACGGAGAAGGAGTTCGAGAAGAGCTGCGTCGTCGGCTGGGGCGGCACCAGCAACACCGGGGAGGACTACTACATCACCGCCGACTCCCGGCCCGCCAGGCTGGGCAGTTCGCTGGGCTGGCTGCTCCAGCTCGACGGGGACAACCTGCGCAACGCCTTCCTCAACGCCCCCTGGGTCAAGGCGGTCGTCCCGATCCGCCAGGGGCACGAGTTCGAGGCGCTGGACTGGCTGGCCAACGCGGGCGTCGAGGGCACGGACGGACTCGACTCCCTGTACGCCGAGTCGGTGCCGGGCGAGCGCGGCCGGATGCTGCTGGTGCTCAAGCGGTACGCCTGGAAGGACCCGGAGCTCACCGCCCGCTACCGCGACCTGCCGGCCGATGCGCTGACGGTGCACGACGCCATCCGCTACCTGGCCGTCGTGGTCGGCGGCGACTGGCAGAAGTCGCGGGCGAAGGTCAGCGACCGGCTTCCGGACGGCACGCCGGTGAACTACCTGCCCACCGACAAGGTCTACGAGCGCGGATTCGATCCGCTCGGCGAGGGGTTCGAGGCGGACGGCACCGAGCCCTTCCAGGTCTTCGACCAGTGGATCGAGGTCATGCCGACCGATCAGATCGTCGCCACCGAGGTCCGCTACGACCCGAAGACCGGGATGCAGCTCTGAGATGGCGACCACCCTCCTCACCTTCGCCGTGACCGATGTCCTCGGCCACCCGCCGCAGGCCGGGACCGTGGCCGAGGTGAAGCTGGAATGGACCGATCCGCGGGGGACCGTGACCCAGTGCATCACCGTCCCGCTGGACCGGCCCGTCACCCGCGCGGTCCCGGCGGAGGAGTGGAGCCGTATCGACCTCGACGTCGCCCACCCCGACTACGTACCGGAGTCGGTCACCCTCACCCGCAGCAGCCCCGGCGCCCCCGTGTACTGGGACAACCGGGGCGTCGCGGTGACCCGTGACGGGGACGAGCTCCGCCTCACGATGGAGCTGGGCCGCATCCGCCAGTCGCCGCTGACACCGCCGCCGTACCCCGGGACCAAGGCGCGCGGCGACCAGCCGGGGGTCTTCTTCCGGGAGGGGGCGGGGCAGCCGAGGAGGTACGCGGTGCTGAACCAGCCGGCGCCGCCCGCCACTCCCCTGTGGCTGGAGAAGGTGACCGTCCGCACCCTCACCGATGCGGCGCCGGCCCGGGGCGGGCAGGACGGCTGGGACCGGTTGTCCACCACCGACCAGGTGGTGGCCCTGGCCGACACCGGGGGCTTCCTCTGGCTGGAGTACGGCGGCAACGACGGCGCGCTCCCGCCGCAGCCGCGCTTCCTGGTCGCCGTGTGGGCGCCGAAGGCGCCCCCGTCCCCGGTCAGGGCCGGCGGCATGGACGTCGTCTGCTACTTCACGCCGTCCACGGCGGCACGCGGCTATCCGGTCTCCGCGTACCCCTTCCGCACCAACTACCCGTACAGCGTCAAGAGGGACACCGCGGCCGACCAGCCGTACGTCGTGGTGGGCTACCGGCACCTGCTGCGGGACCTCAACCTCGTCCAGGCGCAGCACGTCTCGGGCCGGCCGGCGGTGGTCGTCGTCCCGGTCCTGCCCGCGCTGCCCCCGGG
>NZ_JZWV01000126.1 GCF_000966975.1 Streptomyces katrae
GCTGCTCCGGTTCCGGCACCGATTTCAGCCGCTGGCAGGGCAGCACCGCGCCGGTCGGCGGGGTGCCCGCGCTCCCCACCGCGCGCCGCAGCAGCTCGGTCCCCACTCCCCCGCCCGCCCTGGGCAACGTCACGGTTTCCGGGTTCAGCAGCGCGATCATGGGGATCTTCCCGCTCCTGACCCGCAAGGAGATCTCCCTCCCGGACCGGTTCCCCCGCCACCTCTTCGGCGGCGACCCGGCGGCGCTCGACGCGGTCTGGCGGGAATGGTGGGACCTCGACCTGGCGGAATGGTAGGACCTCGACCTGGCGCTGAAGACCGAGGAGACGGGGATCAAGACCGCCGACTACGAACGGCAGCTCCTCCAGTGGTTCGCCGGCGGCGACGACCGCCGCCTGCGCCTGTACCACTGCGAGCACACGATGGGGAGCACACCGCCGGCCCAGCGGTTCGCCGCTCTCGCCCGGCTTCCCCACAGGGCCGGCGCCCTGCCCGGGCTGGCCGAGGAATGGCACTCCGAGGACGGCCGCTGGACGGCCGCTTTCTACCGGGCCAGGCTCCTGCGCGCCAGGACCCGGCCCGCGGGAGTCCTCCCCCTCTTCCCCCTGGAAACCGCCGACGCCCGCCTGATCCACCCGTTCACAGCGGCGCTCGGCTTCGGACACGCGTCGAAACTGCGCGCCGGCTGAGCGGCCCCGGAGACGGCATTGGCGCCGTCCCGGTCAGGCCGTCCCCGGCGGGTCCGCGGGCGCCGTGTCCTGGAGGGGGAAGGCCATCATGCTGACACCGAGGGGGATGGTGCCCGGTGCGTGGGCCGGCTGTGCGGCGTCGTGGAGCTCCACGGCGAGTTCGGTGAGCCGGCGCCGTACGTCCTGCCAGATCCGGGGATCCACCCACAGCTCGGCGTCGACGGTCACGCCCTCGCTCGCCTCCAGCCGGCGGCCGGCCCGTTCGCGGAGGGTGTGCGCCATGGTCTCGGCCAGCATCGGGGCCCCCTCGTGCCGGTCGGACAGCGGTGTGCCCCGGACGGTGCGGTAGCGGCGCTCCCTGCCACCGCGACGCGTGCGCTGCTCGGCCAGCTCGACCAGGCCCACCGCGTCCAGGCGGCGCAGGTGCTGGCTGGCCAGCGCGTGCGAGACGTCCAGCTCACGGGCGAGCTCGGCGGCCGACAGGGGGCCCGGCCACATGAGGCTGAGCATCCTCAGCCTCAGCGGATGGGCGAGGGCGCGGAGTACGGGGTCGGTATCGGTCACGTGAGCCAGTAAACCGCAACCGCAGCAGCCCGATCCCTCTACCCCCAATCAAATGCTTGGGGGTAGAGTGCGCGATCAAGCGCACACGAGACGGGGGACACGGATGACCTGGCGCACGCTCACAGTCCTCAACGACCGCAACGCGGGCCTGTACTTGGGAGGGGTGATCGTCTCCGGGTTCGGCGACACGGCCATGTCGCTCGCCGCCGGCATCTGGGTCAAGACCCTCACCGGCTCCGACGGCCTCGCGGCGCTGGTCGGCTTCTGCCTCTGGCTGCCGACCTTCGCCGGCCCGCTGATCGGCACGGCGGCCGACCGGGTGCGCCGCCGTCCCCTCCTGGTCGCCACCAACCTGGTCCTGGCCGCCGTCGTGACCGCGCCCGTCGCCGTGCGCTCCGCGGCGGACGTCTGGCTGCTGTTCGCCGTACTGACCCTGGTGGGAACCGGCATGGTGCTCACCGACGCCGCGCAGAGCGCGCTCATCGCCGCTGCCGTGCCCCAGGAACTGCGCGGCGACTTCAACGGCCTGGTGTACACCGCGATGGAGAGCACCAAGCTCCTCGCGCCACTGGCCGGAGCCTGGCTGTTCACCGCCTACGGCGGGCCCGCGGTCGCCGTCCTGGACGCCGTCAGCTTCGTGCTGGCCGCACTCGCCTTCCGGTTCATCCGCGTACGCGAGGAGCTCCCCGCCGCCCGCGAAGAGCGGGCGTGGACCGCCCGCACCGCGGAAGGAACCCGCTACCTCTGGCAGCACCCGGTGCTGCGCCCGCTGGTGCTCACCGGCGGCACGGCGATGACCCTCTCCAGCCTGAGCAGTACGGCCACCTTCGCCATGCTCGACGCCGGGCTCCACCAGTCCCCGGCGTACGCGGGGGTTCTGACTCCGGTCCAGGGCCTCGGGTCGGTCGTCAGCGGTCTGACCGCCGGCGCCCTGATGCGCCGGACGTCCGAGCGCACCTTCTCCGCGATCGGACTCGCGCTCTTCGCCCTCGGCGTCCTCGCACGCGCGACTCCCTGGCTGCCGCTCGTACTCGGCGGCAGCCTGGCCATCGGCCTGGGCCTGCCCTGCGCACTCATCGCGGCCATGACCGCCGTACAGCGGGAGACCCCCGGCGAACTGCTGGGCCGGGTCACCGCGACGGCCAACACCCTGATGTTCGCGCCCACCGGCCTCGCCCTGCTGGCCGGCAGCGCGATGGTGGCCGGCCTCGACTACCGGGTACAGCTCCTCACCGCCGGAGCCTTGGGCCTGGCCTGGGCCGCCGCGCTCACCCTGACCGGCCGCCCGGCCGGTCCGTCCCCCCGGCCCGGCCGCCGGCCGAGCGAATCGGCGCGTTCTTGACGCGGGTGGCACGCCTCAGGGCTCAGGGCTCCGGCCCGCCCGGGCGCCGGGGCCCGTCCGGCGCACGGCGGGTCGCGGTCCCGGGGCGCGGGTGACCTCCCTCACTCCGGACGGCGGCCCGTCGGGCCTACACTGGTCGGCCACGAGCGGAGCAGCGCGGCTTCGCGCTGCCGCAGCTCGCGGCCCGGCACGGGCAGGGCGAGCACGCTCCCCGAGGAAGCCGCCGTGTCCGCCGATCTCACACCCGTCATAGCCGCCGGCACCCGCTGGCTGCTCACCGCTTTCCCGCCCGCGCCCGGCGCGTTCAGCCGGGCCCTGGCCGAGGCGCAGGCCAGGCAGGCGGTCACCCTGGCCGCCGGGCTCCGTTACCCGACGGCGCTCGACGCGGAGCTGGTCCTTCTCCTCGGGCCGGGCGGAAGCGCCCGGCTGGACTGGCTGACCGGCGCCGAACCGGACGGCGAGGACGACGCCTGGCGCAGCTGGGTGGACGAAACCCTGGTCAGCTGGGCCGCCTGCCTTCTCGCCGACGCTTCGCTCGCCGCCGGGGCCCAGCGTGTCGCCGACCGCGCCCTGGCCGGTGGCCTCACACGTCTCGTGCGGCCAGGCGAGCACGAACACCACGCCGCGCCGTTGCTGCGCCATCCCGACCTCGTCGAGCCCGTGGCCGCGCTCCACCGTGCGCCGCTGCTGGAGCTCCTGGAGAACCAGGGCGCCCCTCTGGCTTAGCGGCCGCGCCGGGGCGAAGGGTGCCCTGGTGTCATGTGGAGGCGGCGCTGGGGACGGCGAGCGGGTCCCGGGGCGCGTCGTCCTTCGCGGCCCGGAGCTGCTCACCGAGCTCGGTGAGCCGGTTGCGGCCCATGGCCTTGCGGACGTCGGGGAACCAGTCCTGCTCCTCTTCCTCGACGTGGTGGCGGACCTGCTCCATCAGCACGCTCATCTTCGCCTTGAACCGCTCGTCGCCGGGGTCCATGCCCTTGATCTCCGACAGCATCCACACCACCGCGTGGTGTTCCTCGATGCTCTCCAGGATGTGATCGGTGGTGTCGGGGGCGGCCTCGCGGGCGGCCGGGTAGAAGACCTGTTCCTCGATCCAGGCGTGGACCGTGAGCTCCTCGATCACCTCGTCGGCGATCCGGCGCCGTTCGGCGGTCTCTTCGTCGTCGGTCTTCTCGAAGCGTTTGAACAGCTTCTCGACCGTCTTGTGGTCCTCGCGCAGCAGCACGATCGCGTCCATGACCAGCCCCCGTCAGGTGTGGACGCGGCAGTTGGCGCCGTCGTGGGCGTCGGCCTGGTCGTCGTCGAACCAGTGGCCGCCGGCCGCCAGGTAGCGGAACGAGTGGTGGCCGTGCGCGGGGAGGACGACCGTGGCCGCGCGGCTGCCGTCACCGCGGGAGGTGAGGGGGTGGGCTGCCGGGTCCCAGTGGTTGAAGTCCCCCACCACGCTCACCGGCCCGCCCGGGGTGTCCTCGGGGAGGACGAAGGTGACCTGCGTACGGCCCTTGAGCTGCTTGCGTTCGAGCACCGGATGACTCCCGAGGGGCGGGTGGAGCGGACAGAGGCAATGCAGCGTCGCACGGCCTCGGCCGCCACGCCCTCCCCCACGCCGCCGACCTCCGTCCCGTCACTCCCCCGGCCGTGTCGTCCTCAGGCGGGCGTGGGCCGGTCGCGGACGGTGAGCACCTGCTCGGCCCCGCTCAGCCGCAGCAGACGTGCGACCGGGCGGCTGGCGGCGGTCAGGACGAGCGTCTTCCCGGCGGTCAGGGCCCGTCGGTTCAGGTCCAGCAGGATGTGCAGGCCCGAGCTGTCGCAGAAGGTGACGGCGGACAGGTCCACGTCGAGGCCGTGGCGGCTGGAGTCCAGCGCTTCGGTGAGACGCCCGCGCAGCCCGTCGGAGTCCTCCGTGTCGATCTCGCCGCGCAGGCGGGCCAGGACCCGCTGCGGTCCCGGCTCCACGACCACGGCGACGACGGACGGGTGCAGGGTGCCGCGGGTGTGCTCCGCCGCCGCGGCGGCGGTGGGCGAGCGGTCGGGGGGAGAGGTCATTTTCTGCTCCCTTCACCGGGCAGACGGGCCGAGGTCGACCAGCAGGTGGAGGAGGTCCCCGATCTCGCGGTGGCCCTCGGCCGGATGACGGAAGCGGGTCCCGGGGGTGACCTCGTAGTGGTTACGGCGCCCGTGGCGCATCCGGGTGAGGTATCCCGCGCTCTCCAGATCCGTGACGATGGCCTGAGCCGCCCGTTCCGTCAGCCGGCAGCTCTCGGCGAGATCGCGCAGCCGGATCTCGGGATCGCGGGAGATCCTGGCGAGGATCCGGGCGTGGTTCGTGACGAACGTCCAGCTGGTCCGTGGCTGCACCGGCTCCATGTCCGTAATCATACGATTTACTATTCCGGTATCGCCAGTCAGGAAGAGCGTCTCCTGCGTTCGCCGGCCGTGTCAGCACACCGGCCGTGAACGGGCGAGGTGGAGGCCGTGCAGTCCTCGGAGCGCCGCGCCCTCACCTCGCGGAGGCGGATGGAAGGCTTGAGGGATGGCCCCTCGACCCTCGCTGAAGGAACGGCGGTTCTGGCAGCCGGAGCGCTCGCCCGCGCTGCTGGTGATCCCGCTCGGGCTGATCGTCACCGTCTGCGTCGTGGACGTGCTGGCTCCGCCGCACGTCCACCTCGGTCCCCTGCTCGTGGCAGCACCCGCGATCACGGTGGCGTTCGCCGGCGCCCGTACGACGGCGGCGATGGGGGCTCTCGCGGTGGCGGCCCAGGTGCTGATCGGCGTGCTCAGGGGGGTTGTGGGAACCGCCAACGTCCAGGCCCAGATCGCCGCCCTGATCGTGGTCTCGGCCGTCTGCGTCACCGTCTGTGTGGTGCGGGACCGGCACGAGCGACAGCTCCACCAGGTGCGGTCGGTGGCCGAGGCGGCCCAGAGGGTGCTGTTGCAGCCCCTGCCCGCACGCTCCGGGCCGCTGCGGATCGCCGGCCTGTACATCCCCGCCGACGCGGAGGCCGAGCTCGGCGGAGACCTGTACGCGGCCGCGCGCACCGCCCACCACAGCACCCGGCTCCTCATCGGCGACGTGCGCGGCAGCGGTCTGGGGGCCATCAGCAAGACCGCCCTGCTGCTCGGTGCCTTCCGAGCGGCCGCCCACCGGCAGGCGTCCCTTCCCCGCCTCGCCGTCCACCTGGACGCCGCGTTCCGCTGGGACACCGGACAGTGGCGGCCACGGACGCAGGAGGACACCACGGAAGACTTCGCCACCGCCGTACTGCTCGACATCCCCGACCACGAGCCGGTCGTCCACCTCATCAGCTGCGGACACCCGCCGCCGCTGATCCTCCGTGGGAAGCGGATCATCCCGCTCGTGGCCGAGGCGAGCCACCTGCCGATCGGATTCGGAGGGGCTTTCGGCATCACCGACTACGTGGTCCAGACGTTCCCGTTCGAGGCCGGCGACCTGCTGCTCCTCTACACCGACGGCGTCATCGAGGCGCGCAGCGCCGACGGACGCTTCTACCCGTTCACCGAGCGTGCGCCGCAGTGGACCGGCGACGAACCCGACGAACTCCTGCGCCGTCTCCAGGCCGACCTGCTGGCCCACGTCCACGCACACCTCGACGACGACGCGGCCGTCGTCGCGGTCCGCCGCACGGCGTCCGACCCTCCGGCGTCCGACCCGGCCACGGCGTGGGCGGCCCCGCGGCCGCCCACGCCGCCCGCGTGAACCGGGCCGGCGAGGCTCCCGCCCCGTCAGGCGGAGGGGACCGGGTCCTTGTGCGCGACGCGCGGCTCCGGGGCCGCCGCGGCCGCCGCCCCCCGCATCCCCTTCAGTCCGACCACGACGGCCGTGGTGACCAGCGTGCCCGCGACGATGGCGACGAGGTACGCCAACGGGCTGCCGATCAGCGGGAGGACCCAGATGCCGCCGTGCGGGGCGCGCAGGGTGGAGCCGAAGGCCATCACCAGACCGCCGGCGGTCATGCTGCCGGCGATGCCCGCCGGGATGACCCGCAGCGGATCGGCCGCCGCGAACGGGATCGCGCCCTCGGTGATGAACGACGCACCGAGCACCCAGGCGGCCTTGCCGTTCTCACGCTCCTCGGGGGTGAACAGCCGGCGCCGGACGACGGTCGCGAGGGCCATGCCCAGCGGCGGGGTCATACCGGCGGCCATCACGGCGGCCATCACCTTGAGGCTGCCGGCGTCCGGGGCGGTACCGGCGGTGGTGAGCGCTCCCGCGGCGAAGGTGTAGGCGACCTTGTTGAGCGGGCCCCCCATGTCGAAGGCCATCATGGCGCCGAGGAGGGCGCCGAGCAGGATCGCGTGGGAACCGGAGAGGCCGTTGAGCCAGTCGGTCAGGGCGTTCATCGCCGAGGCGATCGGCGAGCCGACCACCACGAACATCAGGAAGCCGACCGCCGCCACCGACAGCAGCGGGACCACCACCACCGGCATGATCCCCCTGACCGCCGGCGGGACCTTCCACCGGAGCATCCACAGCACCAGGAAGCCCGCGATCAGACCGGCGACGATGCCGCCGAGGAAGCCGGCCCCCACGGCCACCGATACGGCGCCGCCGGTGATGCCGGCGGCCAGCGCCGCCCGGTCCGCGATCCCCCAGGCGATGTATCCGGCCAGTACGGGGACCAGGAACCCGAAGGCGGCCTTGCCGGTCTGGAACAGCATCGCCGCCCAGCTGTGCGAGGAGGACCAGGTGAAGTGGCCGAGGACGGACGGGGCGGAGGCGATCTCGTACCCGCCGATCGCGAAGGCGAGGGCGATGAGCAGACCGCCGGCCGCGACGAACGGGATCATGTAGCTGACGCCCGTCATCAGGTACCTGCGCAGCCGCTGGGCCCCGTGCTCGCCCGTCGGTGCCGCCGGCGCCGCGCCCTGGGCGGGCACGGCCGCGCCGCCGCTCCCGGCGGCCAGCCGGGCCGCCTCGGCGATCAGGTCGTCGGCCCGGTTGACGGCGGCCTTCACGCCCACGTCCACGGTGGGCTTGCCGGTGAAGCGGGCCCGGTCGCGGACCTCGACGTCGTGGGCGAGGATCACCGCGTCGGCGGCGGCGATCGCCTCGGGGGTCAGCGGAGTCGTCCCGGCCGAGCCCTGGGTCTCGACCTCGATCCGGGCACCCGCCCGGGCGGCGGCCAGTTCCAGGGCTTTGGCGGCCATGTAGGTGTGGGCGATGCCGGTGGGGCAGGAGGTCACGGCGACCAGCCGCAGCCCGTCGCCGCCGGCGGCGGCTTCCGGTGCGCCGGGCGGTACCTCCTCGCCGCTGACAGCCGTTTCCGGTCCGCCGGCCGGCGCCTCCTCGCCGCCGCCAGTCGTCGCCCGGCCGTCGGCCGGCGCCTCCTCGCCGTTGATCCGCGCCGCGACCTCGCCCGGGCTGCGGGCCTCGCGCAGGGCGCCCGTGAAGGCGGGGTCCATCAGCCGGCGGGCCAGCTCCGCGAGGATCCGCAGATGGGTGTCGTCCGCGCCGGCCGGTGCCGCGATCATGAAGATCAGGTCGGCGGGCCGCCCGTCCGGAGCGTCGAAGTCCACCCCTCTGGTACTGCGGCCGAAGGCCAGGCTCGGCCGGGTGACATGGGGCGATCTGCAGTGCGGGATGCCGATGCCGTCACCCATCCCGGTCGGGGCCTGGGCCTCGCGGGCGGCGACGTCGGCGAGGAAGCCGTCGAGGTCGCTGACCCGGCCCTCGGCGACCAGCCGCTGGGCGAGGGCGCGGAGCGCCTCGTTCTTGTCCTCGGGGGCGAGGTGCAGATCGACGAGTGCGGGGGTGATCAGTCCGCTGGTGTCGCTCATCGTGTCAATCCTTCAACTGGTGGCTGACGGTGTTCCTTTGCCCCCGGAACATGGCGGCCCTCCCGTCCCACACGGTGGGGCCCGGTGGCGGCGGGCGGTGTGGCCGTCCGCCGGCGGGTCGTGCTCAGCCGCAAAGCGGTCGTTCCCGCGGGATGTCCGCCGTCACGACCACCGCGGCCGGGTCCAGATCGGCCGGGGCCGGCATGACGCTCCCCGGCAGTCGTACTGCGGCCGCGCCGTGCGCGACGGCCGCAGCGAGCGCCTCGGGGCCGGTACCGCCGGCTCCGAGGAAGCCCGCGAGCGAGGCGTCGCCCGCTCCCACGTCGCTGCGGACGACGGCGACCGGTGCGCTGCCGTACCAGCGGCCCTCCTCGGCGACCAGCAGCATCCCGGCCGCGCCCAGACTGGTGAGGACCTGCCGGGCGCCGCGCTCGCGCAGCTCCTGCGCCGCCTCCAGGGCGTCGCCGACGGTGAGGAGCGGGCGGCCCACGGCTTCCGCGAGTTCCTCGCGGTTGGGCTTGACCACGTCGGGGCGGGCCCCGAGCGCGGCCAGCAGCGCCGGTCCGGAGGTGTCCACGGCGATCCGGGCGCCACCCGAGTGGACCTGTGCGACAAGTTCGGCGTACCACTCGGGCGCCAGCCCGCGCGGCAGGCTGCCGCAGCAGGCCAGCCAGCCCGCGCCGTTGCCCCGGCAGTCCTCGCGGACGAGGGACAGCAGCGCCGCCGACTCGGCGGCGCTGAGCTCGGGACCCACCGCGTTGATCTTCGTGAGCCGGCCGTGGGCCTCGGCGACGGAGACGTTGATCCGGGTGTCGCCGTCGATCGCGACCGGCGCGACCTCGATGCCCTGGCGGCGCAGCAGTTCGCGCAGCAGCTGCCCGGAGAAGCCGCCCAGGGGCAGTACGGCCCGGGTGCGGTGGCCGGCGGCCGCGAGGGCGCGGGAGACGTTGACGCCCTTGCCGCCCGGGTCGAGCCGGTCGTGCGCGGCCCGGTTCACCTCGCCCGGGGCGAGCGCCGCGAGCTCGTAGGTGCGGTCGAGGCTGGGGTTGGGGGTGATGGTGACGATCATGCGCGGATGACTTCCGGTCCGTGGTTCTCGATCTCGGCCGTCTGCTCGTCGGTCAGTCCGGTGTCAGTGACCAGGACGTCGACCTGCTCCAGCGCGCCGAAACGGGCGAAGTGGCGGGCGCCGAACTTGGAGGAGTCGGCCACCAGCACCACGCGTCGGGCGCTGCCGAGCATGGCCCTTTTGACGGCCGCCTCGGCGAGGTCCGGCGTGGACAGACCGCCCTGCGGCGAGAAGCCGTTGGTGGCGACCACCGCGACGTCCGCGTGGACGTCGGCCAGGTCGCGCAGCGCCCAGGCGTCGACGGAGGCGTGGGTGCGGTGCCGCAGACGGCCCCCGATCAGGTGGAGGGAGAGCCCGGGATGGTCGGCCAGCCGGGCCGCGACGGGCAGGGCGTTGGTGACGACGGGCGTTGGTGACGACGGTGAGGGCGCAGTCGACGGGCAGCAGCGCCGCCAGCCGGGTGACGGTCGTCCCCGCGTCCAGGATCACGCTGCCCTCGTCCGGCAGCAGGGCCAGGGCCGCCCTGGCGATGCGCTCCTTCTCGGCGGCGGCGGTGGAATCCCGTTCGGCGAGGCCCGGCTCCAGGTGCAGGGCGCCGGCGGGCAGGGCGCCTCCGTGCACCCGGTGCAGCAGGCCGGCCCGGTCGAGGGCGCTCAGGTCGCGCCGGATGGTCTCCTGCGTGACACCGAAGTCCTCGGCCAGCGCCGGCACCTCCACCCTGCCCCGCTCCTGGGCGAGGCGGAGGATCTGTTGCTGCCGCTCGGGTGCGTACATGTGGGATCGGGTCCGTTTCATGTCTGTTCACGTCTGATTAACGCCGACCCTACGCGCCTGCGGCGAAAAAGCAAGGCCACGACCAGGGCGGCTTTCGCCCCGCCCGGGTCTGCCCGAATGTGTTGACATCCCCTTGCCACCGGGCGTAAAACCAACCGAAACAACATGGACACGGGCCTGAAACCACCCGTGGCCCGGTCCCTCGCCCTTGCCCCCGGACGGGCGGACCGGGCATGAAGCACGGCTGTCCCCACCGCACCTCCGGCGGGGACACCCCTGCCCGGCTCCGCGCCGGTCCGGCTCCCACCCGGGCCGGCGCCCCTCCGCCCCCGAAGGAATCCCATGCACTCGATCCAGGTCACCGTCCGCTCCGGGAAGGGCCTGCACGCCCGCCCGGCGTCCCTGTTCGTCCAGGCCGCCGCCCGGCAGCCGGCCACGGTCACGGTCGGCCGCCCGGGCCAGGCACCCGTCGACTCCCGCAGCCTGCTGTCCGTCCTCGCCCTGGCCGCCGGACACGGGGAGACCCTGGAGCTCAGCGCCTCCGGCGACGGGGCCCTGGAGTCACTGGAGGCGCTCGCCTCCCTGCTCGCCTCCGACCTCGACGCGACCGCGTGAGCCGGCTCCTCCACGGGATCGGTGTCGGCACCGGCAGCGCCACCGGACCCGTCGCCCGGATGGCACCCGCACCGGCGCTGCCCGCCCCGCGGCCCGTCACCGATCCGGCCGCCGAGGCCGCGGCGGTCCGCGAGGCCCTCCGGGCGGTCGCCGACGACCTCGACGAGCGCGCCGGCCGGGCTACCGGCCCCGGCGCCGAAGTCCTCTCGGCCCAGGCCGTGATGGCCGCCGATCCGGTCCTCGCCGACCGGGCGGCCGCCCTCGCCGCGCGGGGCACCGACGGCGCCCACGCGCTCGCCGAGGCCTTCGACGGCTTCCGCGCCGCGCTGGCCGGCGCCGGCGGCTACTTCGCGGAACGCACCGCCGACCTCGACGACCTGCGCGACCGGGCGGTGGCCCGCCTGCTCGGCCTGCCCGTGCCCGGCCTGCCCGACCCCGGGCACCCGTACGTCCTGGTCGCCGAGGACCTGGCGCCCGCCGACACCGCGCTGCTCGACCCCGAGCGGGTGCTCGCCCTGGTGACCGTCCGCGGTGGCCCGACGAGCCACACCGCCATCCTCGCCAAGGCACTCGGTCTGCCCGCCGTGGTGGGCTGCGCCGATGCCGGGCGGCTGGAGAACGGCCGGGCGGTCCTCGTACACGGCGCGGACGGGGTGGTCGAGCCCGATCCCGGCCCGGAGGCGGTGGCACGGGCCGCCGACGCCGAGCGCCGGCGCCGCGAGCGCCTGGCCGGCTTCCGGGGACCGGGGCGGACCGCCGACGGCCACGCGGTCCCGCTGCTGGTCAACCTCGGCGCACCGCACGAGCTGGCCGGGGCGGCCGCCGCCGACGCGGAGGGCGTCGGCCTGTTCCGCACCGAGTTCCTCTTCCTCGACCGTACGCAGGCGCCGGACCTCGCCGAACAGGCCGCCGCCTACCGGCAGGTCTTCTCGGCCTTCGCCGGACGCCGGGTGGTCGTCCGCACGCTGGACGCGGGCGCCGACAAGCCGTTGCCCTTCGCCACCCGCCCGGACGAGGAGAACCCGGCCCTCGGGGTACGCGGCCTGCGGACGGCCGCCCGGGACCCGCAGCTCCTCGACACGCAGCTCGCCGCCATCGCCGCCGCCGCGGAGGGCGGTGCCGCACAGGTGTGGGTGATGGCGCCGATGGTCTCGACCCCTCAGGAGGCCGCCGCGTTCACCGCTCGGGCCCGGGCGCACGGGCTGCCGGTCGCCGGTGCGATGATCGAGGTCCCGGCCGCCGCCCTGCGGGCCGACCGGCTCGCCGAGGTCTGCGACTTCTTCAGCATCGGCACCAACGACCTCGCCCAGTACACCTTCGCGGCCGACCGGACCCTCGGCCCCCTCGCCGGGCTCCTCGACCCCTGGCAGCCCGCCCTGCTCTCGCTGATCGCCACCGCCGCCCGGGCGGCGGCCGGGCGCGGGCGCCCGGTCGGCGTCTGCGGAGAGGCGGCCGCGGACCCGGCGCTCGCCCTGGTGCTGGTCGGCTCGCCCTGGTGCTGGTCGGTCTCGGGATCACCAGCCTCTCGGCCGCCCCCGCCGCGCTGCCCGGGGTGCGGGCGGCCCTGGCCGGCCACACCCTCGCCGAGTGCCGTGAACTCGCCGAGCTGGCCCTGCTCGCGGACGACGCCGACGACGCCCGGCGCACGGTCCGGTCGCGCCTCGGGGAAGGCTGATCCACCCCCGGGCGGGCCGGCCGCGTGCCCCCTCCCCCCGACGGGGGCACGCGGCCGGGCCCGCCGCCGCGGTGTCAGCGCTGCAGTGTCAGCAGGCCCGGCCGGTAGGGCCACAGGCCGTAGTCGCCGCCGGACTTCGGGTCACGTCCCTGGTAGAGGAACTGCAGGTGGCAGGGATCGACGGTGAAGGTCTGGTCGGCGCCGGCGCGGATCAGTTCGCCGTGGCTGATGTCGTTCGTCCACCCGGCGCCGCTGTTGGCCTTGCCGGCGAAGGGGTTGCTCTCGGTCGCGGCCTGCGGGGTCCACGCGCCGTCCAGGCTGGTGGCCGTGAACGAGCGGAAGTAGCGGCCCTGAGAGCCGATCGCCTCGACGATCATGAGGTAGCGGTTCTGGCCCTGGAGCTTGTAGACCTGCGGGGCCTCGAACAGGTTGTCCCTCGTATCGCTCATGACCACGGTCGAGTTCGTGCCGAAACTGCCCGGGAAGTTCCCGATCGGCATACTGGCCCGGTAGATCTTGCCGTTGTCACCGGCGAAGAACAGGTACATGTTGGTCCCGTCGCCGATGAGGGTCTGGTCGATGGGTCCCGTTCCGGTGCCGGCGATGCTTCCGGAGAAGAGCTCCTGCTCCGCCGACCAGCCGTTCGGGTTCGCCGGGTCGGTCGACGTCCGGTAGGAGAAGGCGGTCCTGCCCCACTGGTAGGCGAGCACCCAGATGTTCTTCGGCGCGAAGTGGAAGAGCGTGGGCGCGACGGCGGAGGAGGACATCCCGTTCTGGGCGGCCGAGGCCATCCCCGGCCAGTCGGTGAACGGGCCGAAGTTCATCGAGCCCCAGTTCGCGCCCGTGTCGTGCGTCGTCGCGTAGACGAGCTGCCTGCCGTTGTAGGGGGCGACGGTGAAGTCCTTGAGTGACGCCCACCCCGGCTTGGGCTGCGCCAGCGGGCCGGTCGACGTCCAGCGGTACGACGACGGGAGGGCGCAGGTGCCGGAGGTGCCGCCGCCGACCCGTACCAGCTGCCACTGCTGGTTGGCGCCGCCCCAGTCGTCGTACTGGACGACGTTCGCGTTGTCCGCGGTGGAGCCGCCCTGCACTTCGAGGGCCTTGCCGCTGTGGCGTGCGATGAGCCGCACGTAGCCGTCGGGGCTGTCGGCCAGCCGCCACTGCTGGTTGGTGCCGTTCACGTCGGTCCACTGGACGACCGGGGCGCCGTTGGCGGTGGACCCGTCCCGGACGTCCAGCACCTTGCCGGAGTGACGGGAGGTGATGCGGTAGTAGCCGCCGCCGGAGTCGGTGAACCGCCACTGCTGCTGGTTCTGGTCGTTCCTGGTCCACTGGGTGATGCGGGCCCCGTCGCCCGTGGCCAGGTTGTAGACGTCCAGGGCCTTGCCGCTGTTGCGGTTGACCAGCACGTACGAGGCGTCGGGGTCGACGGCCGGCGCCGCGCCGGCGGGCTGCGCGCCGAGGAAGGCGGCCAGGAGCAGCAAGGGCGCCAGGAGGGCGAGCAGACGTCGTGTCAATCGGGCGGGTGAGGGAGGGCGGAACCGCATCGGAGAGCTCCTTCGTGGCTGGGGTGAGAGGGGGTTGTTAGCGCTAACAATTTTGGGGTGGCCAGTACTACGTCGCGTGCGACAGGTCATCCCTTGGTGGCGCCCGCGGTGAGGCCGCCGATCAACTGCCGCTCGGCGACGGCGTAGAACGCGAGGGCGGGGACCATCGCGAGCACGATGTAGGCGAGGACGAGCGCGTAGTCGGTCGAGTACTGGCCCTGGAACTGCTGGACTCCGACCGGGACCGTCTGCCACGTCGGGCTGTCGAACACCAGCAGCGGCAGGAAGAAGTTGTTCCAGCTCGCGACGATCGCCAGCACGGACACCGTGCCGAGCGCCGGACGCGCCATCGGCAGCAGGATCCGCCAGAAGAAGCGGAACTTGCCGCAGCCGTCCATGACGGCCGCTTCCTCGACCTCCGCCGGAATGGTCCGGAAGAATCCACGCAGAATGATGATCGTCGTGGGCAGCCCGAAGGCCGCCTGCGGGAGGATCACGCCCAGCGGGTTGTCGAGCAGGCCGAAGGTGCGCAGGAGCAGGAACAACGGCAGGACGGCCACCGCGAACGGGAACATCAGCCCGACCGTGAACAGCGCGTAGAACAGCTCCCTGCCCCGGAAGGCGTAGCGGGCCAGCACGAACGCCGCCATCGCGGACGCCGCCACCGTGCAGCACGTCGTACCGATCGCGATGCCCGCGCTGTTGGCGATCTGCCGCCAGAACATGCCGTCGCCGAGGATGCCGGTGTAGTTGCCGGCCTCCCAGCGGCCGGGCAGCCCGAACGGGTTGGTCGTCAGCTCGCCGGTGCTCTTGAACCCGGAGATCACCGCGTAGCCGAGCGGCGCCGCGACGAACGCGCCGATCAGCCAGACCACGGCGTGCAGGGACAGGCCCCGTGCCGCCCTGCGGGCCTTCATCGGCCGCCTCCCGGAGTGATGGCCCCGCTCAGGTCCCGGCGGAGCACGTAACGCTGGTAGAAGAGGGAGAAGACCACACTGATCATGAACAGCACCACGCTGATAGCCCCGGCGTAGCCGACCTGGTAGCGCTTGAACCCGAACTGGAACATCGAGATCGCCATCGTCTCGGAGGAGTGGTTGGGTCCGCCGGCGGTCATGACCCAGACGAGGTCGAAGAGCTGGATGGCTCCGATGACCGAAAGGAAGACGCTGATCCGGATCGTCGGGCCGAGCAGCGGCAGTGTCACGTGACGGAAGCGCTGCCAGACGCCGGCGCCGTCGATGGAGGCGGCCTCCAGCACCTCGTCCGGGATGCTCTGCAGTCCGGCGAGGAAGAGCATCATGTGGAAGCCGAAGTACTTCCAGGTCATGACCACGAACAGGGTCGGCACGACCGTCGAGGGATCGGCGAGCCACTTCCCCCGCAGCCCCTCCAGGCCCAGGGCACCGGCGAGGTGGTCGGCCATGCCGGTACCGGGGAGGAAGACCATCGTGAAGAGGACGGCGGTGACCACCTCGGACAGGACGTACGGCGCGAAGAAGAGCATCCGGTAGAAGGCCCGCCCGCGCAGCCGCTGGTTCAGGAGGACGGCGGTGAACAGGGCGAAGGGCAACTGCACCGTGACCGACAGGACGATCAGGTACAGCCCGCGCTCCAGGTCGCCGAGGAAGACCCGGTCGTGGAAGAGCCTGGTGTAGTTCTCCAGGCCGACGAACTCGTCCATGGGGCCGGCCCCGCCCCACTTGAAGAGGCCCGTGTAGACGGCGACGCCGATCGGGGCGAGGACGAAGACGAGGAAGAGGACCAGAGCCGGGACGAGGAACCAGGCGACCGACGCCCAACTCCGCAGCCCGCGCGGGCCCTGGCGCGCCGGGGCGGGCCCTCCCGCCGGTACGGCCGGCCGCGGCCTGCTCTCGGTCAGGGTGGACACGGGGTCAGGCACCCTTCGCCGCTTCGGTTATCGAGGTGGTGACCTGCTCGGGCGTCTTCTTGCCCGCGATGAGGTCGGCGACGCTGTCGTTGACTTCCTGGCCGACCGCGGGCGGGTAGGCCTGGTCGAGGAAGAGCTGGAAACCCGTCGCCCTGGCCAGGCTCTCGGCCACCGCCCTCCTGTTGGCGTCGGCGACCCCGCTCTCCGCGCCCTTGACCACCGGCAGGTACCCGTTGGAGGCCAGCAGCTTCGACTGGTTCTCCAGGACGAAGAACTTCAGGAAGTCCAACGCCTCCTTGGGGGCGCCCTTGCGCAGCGCGAAACCGCCGCCGCCGCCGAGCACCTCGCCGACCTGGCCGAGGCCGCCGTCGACCGCCGGGAAGGGGAAGAAGCCCAGGTCCGCTCCCAGGTCCCCGCCCGCGTCCTGCTGGACCGACGGCGCCCACTGCCCCATCAGCTCCATGGCGGCCTTGCCGTTGCCCATGGTCGCGGCCTGGCCGCCGGGAGTGGAGTAGCCGGCGCCGAGGAACCCCTGCTGGAACGGCTGGAGGTCGACCAGTTCCTTGAGGTGGCTGCCGGCCCGGACGAAGCCGGCGCCGGTGAAGTCCTTGGCGGCGGCGGCTTGCCCCAGGGCGGCGAGTCCCGCGACGCGCATCGCGAGGTAGGCCCAGTAGAAGTGGCCCGGCCATTTCTCCTTGCCCGCGAGGGCGATCGGGGTGACGCCCGCCGCCTTGAGCTTCCTGACGTCTTCGAGGAGTTCGGCCCAGGTGCCCGGCGGAGCGCTGATACCGGCCTTGGCGAAGAGCCTCTTGTTGTACCAGAAGCCGACCATGCCGACGTCGTAGGGCACCGCGTAGGTCCGGCCGTCGAACCGGTAGGCCTGCAGCGAGACCGGGGTGAGGTCGGACGACCAGCCGAACGCGTCGGTGAGGTCCTCGACCAGCCCCGCGTCGACCTGTTGCCGCAGCACACCGCCGCCCCAGGTCTGGAAGACGTCGGGGAGCCGGCCCGACGAAGTGACGGCCGTGAGCTTGGACTTGAACGCCTCGTTCTCCAACGAGGTCGTCTTGATCGTGATGTTCGGGTGGGCGTCCGTGAACGCCGTGGACAGCTGCGGGAACAGGGACTTGCCCGGTTCCGTCGTGGCGATGTTCCACCACGCGAACGCCACTTTGCCGCCGGCGGCCGGCATCCGGCCGGAATCGCCGCCGCCGCAGGCCGCGGCCAGTGGAACGGACAGAAAGGTCAGGCCCGAGAGCGCGAGGAAGCTCCGTCGACTCGGGGGTGTGCTCGCCATGGGACCTCCGGGATGGAAAGCCGGTTCGAGTTCGAAATGTTTCGTAACATTCTCGAATTCGCGCTGCCACAAACTAGGAACGCCAGGCCCTCCGGTCAAGCCTTATCGCTGAATTGCCTTCCACAGAAGCTGTCTTGATGGTTGACAACACGGTTACACCGACCGGAAACTCCTCGAAAGTTTGCGATACCTGTCGCCAGCCCGAGGCGTTCGCGCGGAGGAGAGAAGTTGAGCGAGCAGCGTCCGACCCTGGCCGTCATCGCCGCCGAGGCGGGGGTCTCCCAGGCCACCGTGTCCAAGGTGCTCAACGGCCGTACCGATGTCGCGGCTTCGACGCGCGAACGGATCGAGAGCCTGCTGCGGTCCCACCGCTACCTCCACCCCGGCCGGCCGGGCAGGGCCCGCAGGTCGGGCCTGGTCGACCTGATCATCGGCGGCCTGGACAGTGCGTGGGCGGTGGAGATACTGCGCGGTGTGGAGGCCGAGTGCGCCCGGCGCGGCGTCGGCACCGTCGTGTCGCTCGTCCCGCCGGGCGAGGCCACGCCGTCGAGCTGGGCCGCGCTGCCGGTCCTGCACCACAGCGACGGCGTCATCCTCGTCACCGCCTCGGTCACCCGGGCCCAGCGCGCCCAAATCGAACAGGCCGGGGTGGCACTGGTCGTCATCGACCCGATCGACCTGCCGGACAACGGTGTGCCGAGCATCGGCGCGACCAACTGGGCGGGCGGTCTGGCCGCCACGGAGCACCTGCTGGGGCTGGGGCACCGCCGGATCGCCGCGATCGGCGGGCGCAAGGAGATGCTCTGCAGCCAGGCCCGCATCGACGGGTACCGCGCCGCGCTGGAGCGGGCCGGGATCGAGGTCGACCGCGAACTGATCCGGTTCGGCGACTTCCAGCACGAGGGCGGCTTCCGGCACGCCCGGGAACTGCTCGCACTCCCCGAGCCGCCGACCGCCGTCTTCGCCGGCAGCGACCAGCAGGCCATGGGCGTCTACGAAGCGGCCCGGCAGAGCGGGCTGAGCGTCCCGGGAGACCTCAGCGTGGTCGGCTTCGACGATCTGCCGATGTGCGAGTGGCTCTCCCCGCCCCTGACGACGGTCCGCCAGCCGCTGGAGGAGATGGGCCGGCTCGCCGCCCGCGCCCTCTTCCAGCTGCTGGACGGCCAGCCCCTGGTCAGCCCCCGGATGGAGCTCTCGACCGAGCTCAAGCTCCGCCTCTCCACCGCCCCGCCCCGTCTCTAGGAGAACTCCTTGACCGAGCCCTGGCGAGACCCCCTGCTGCCCGTGTCCGTGCGCGTCGCCGATCTGCTGGACCGGATGACCCTGGAAGAGAAGGCCGGACAGCTCACCGCGTTCTGGGCGCAGCCCTCGGCTCCGGGAGCACCGGTCGCTCCCATGGAGGACGATTCCGGCGAGTCCGCACCGGACCTCGACCACCTCGCCGTCCACGGACTCGGCCAGCTCACCCGGGTGTACGGCACCGCGCCGGTCACCGCGAAGGCCGGAATGGAGCGGCTCGCCTCGCTGCAACGGCAGGTGATGGCGTCCGGCCGGTTCGGGATCCCGGCGGTCGCCCACGAGGAGTGCCTGACCGGGTTCATGACCTGGGGGGCGACGGTCTTCCCCGCCCCGCCGGCCTGGGGCGCCTCCTTCGACCCGGGGCTCGTGCGCCGGATGGCCGCCGCGATCGGGGCGGGGATGCGGCGGGCCGGTGTCCACCAGGGGCTGGCCCCGGTCCTCGACGTGGTCCGCGACTACCGGTGGGGCAGGACCGAGGAGTGCATCGGCGAGGACCCGTACCTCGTCGGAGCGATCGGCACCGCCTATGTGCAGGGCCTGGAGGGCGCCGGGATCGTGGCGACGCTCAAGCACTTCGCCGGGTACTCGGCCTCACGGGCCGGGCGGAACATGGCCCCGGTCTCCGTGGGGCCGCGCGAGTTCGCGGACGTGCTGGTCGAGCCCTTCGTCCGGGCACTGCGCGAGGGGCGTGCCGGGTCGGTGATGAACAGCTACACCGACGTGGACGGCGTCCCGGCGGCCGCCGACGAACGGCTGCTGACCGAACTGCTCAGGGGTGAACTAGGCTTCGGCGGTGTGGTCGTCGCCGACTACTACGCCGTCTCGTTCCTGGAGACCCGGCACGGCGTCACCGGATCGCGCGGCGCGGCCGGCGCGCTGGCGCTGACCGCCGGAATCGACGTCGAACTGCCCACGGCCCGCTGCTACGGCGGGCCGCTGACCGAACTCGTGCGGGCGGGAGGCGTACCGGAGGAGCTCGTCGACCGGGCCGCGGAACGGGTCCTGCTGCAGAAGGCCGAACTCGGTCTGCTCGACCCCGGCTGGGAACCCGCCGACCCCGAGGCGGTCGACCTCGACCCGCCGGAGAACCGGGCCCTGGCCAGGCTCATGGCCGAACGGTCCACGGTGCTGCTCGCCAACGACGGCATCCTGCCGCTGCGCCCGTGCCGGGTCGCGGTCCACGGGCCGTACGCCGACGAGCCCCGGGCCTTCCTCGGCTGCTACTCCTTCCCCAACCACGTCGCGCCGCCCGGCGAGCCCGGCCTGGAGATCCCCACGCTCGCCGAGGCGCTCGGCACCGCCGGGTTCACGGTCACCTCGGACGACCCGGACGTGAACGTGCTGCTGCTCGGGGACCGGGCCGGCCTGTTCGGCCGGGGCACCTCCGGAGAGGGCTGCGACGCCGAAACCCTCGACCTGCCCGGCGACCAGGCCGCACTCGCCTCCGCCGTTCTGGACTCGGGGGTACCGACCGTCCTGGTCGTCGTCTCCGGACGGCCCTACGCGCTGGGCACGGCGGCCGGGCGCGCGTCGGCCGTGCTCCAGGCCTTCTTCCCGGGCGAGGAGGGGGCGACGGCGCTGGCCCGGATCATCAGCGGGGCGGCGGAACCGACCGGACGCCTGCCCGTCTCCCTCCCCCGCCGGGCCGGCGGCCAGCCCGGCACCTACCTGCACGCCGCACTCGGCGGCCCCACCGACTGGAGCTCGGTGGACCCGACCCCGCTGTTCCCCTTCGGACACGGGCTGAGCTGGACGAGGTTCGCCTTCTCGGAGCTCTCGGTGGATCCCGAGGCCCCGACGGACGGGGCCGTGACCGTTTCGGCCACCGTCCGCAACGTCGGCGGGGTGGCCGGGACCGAGGTGGTCCAGCTGTACCTCTCCGACCCCGTGGCCTCCGTGGTCCGGCCGCGGCGGTGGCTCGCCGGCTTCGCCCGGGTCGGGCTCCCCGCGGGCGCGGCCGCCCGGGTCTCCTTCTCCGTCCATGCCGACCGGACCTCCTTCACCGGGCTGGACCTGCGCAGGAGAGTGGAGCCGGGGGAGATCGGCGTGGCCGTCGGACGGTCCAGCGGCGACCTTCCGCTCCAGGGCTCCTTCACCCTGCGGGGGCCGGTACGCCATCCGGCGGCCGACCGGGTGCTGTCCGTGCCGGCCGACGTCGTCCCGGTACCGTGACCGGGTTCCGCGGTGACCCCGTGCTGCCGGGGTTCCGGCCCGACCCGTCCGTCTGCCGGGTGGGAGCGGACTACTACCTGGTGACGTCCAGCTTCGAATGGTTCCCGGGCCTTCCCGTCTTCCACAGCCGCGATCTCGTCGGCTGGCGGCGCATCGGATCCGCCCTCGACCGTGCGTCCCAGCTCGACCTCGCCGGCTGCGCTCCCTCCCGGGGGCTGTTCGCACCGACGATCCGGCACCATGACGGAGTCTTCCATCTCGTCTGCACGCTGATGGACGGCCCCGGCCACTTCGTCGTCACGGCGACGGATCCGGCGGGGCCGTGGTCGCGGCCGCAGTGGCTGGAGGGCGAGGGCTTCGACCCGTCGCTGTTCTTCGACGACGGACCGGACGGAGGCGACGGCCGTGCCTGGTTCACCGCCGCCCGTGTGGTGGACGAGGCGGCCGGCCGCACGGAGATCTGGATGCGCGAGTACCTTCCGCGCGAACGACGGCTCACGGGACCCGAGTACGTCCTGTGGTCGGGGAGCCGCCCGGGGGCCCGCTGGTCGGAAGCCCCGCACCTCTACCGGATCGACGGCACCTGTCTCCTGCTCACCGCCGAGGGCGGCACCGACGTGGACCACAGCGTGGTGGCCGCCCGCGCCGGCCACGTGACCGGCCCCTACGAGGGCGCCCCCGGCAACCCGGTGCTGCCACCCGCCGGGGGGCCGGTCACCTGCACCGGGCACGCCGACCTCGTCCGGACCCCGCAGGGCGACTGGCGGGCGGTCCTGCTGGGGGTCCGCCCCGGCTCCGCGATCGGCCGCGAGACCTTCCTCGGCCACGTCGCCTGGGAGGACGGCTGGCCGGTCTTCTCCCCCGTCCACCACACGGGCCGGCGCCGCCCGGTCCATGACCGCTTCGCCACCCTCTCAGCCGACTGGAGCACCCTGGGCACCCCACCCGCACGGTTCTGGACCACCGGCGACGGGCTCCGCCTCCGGCTGCGCCCCGAACGCCTCGGCGAGCGCACCACCCCGTCCCTCCTGGCCCGGCCCCAGGAACAGCCCGACTGCGACGTCTCCACGGAACTGCGCTTCAGCCCCGCCGCACCGGACGAGGAGGCGGGCCTGGCCGTGGTCCTCGACGACGACACCCATCTCCTCCTCCTGCGCACCACGGAAGGACTCAGCCTCCGCCGGGGGCCCGAGGTCCTGGCCCGCGTTCCCGTCCCCCCGGGCCCCGTCCGCCTGGGGGTCCGCATCCGCGGCTTCGGCCACACCTTCGCCCATGCGGTTCCCGGCGGCGCCTGGCAGGACCTGCCCGCCGTCGAAGCCACCTTCCTCACCCCGCTGTTCACCAGCGTCCAGCTCGGTCTCTACGCCACCTCCAACGGCCGCCCCTCGACGGGCGAAGCGCACTTCACCCGGTTCGACATCACCTACCCGAGCCGGCGGGAACCGCCCGGACACCGCGGTATGTGACGCGCGGCCCTGCCCCGCCCCCGCGGGGGAGCGCACTGCCGCAACCGGAAGCGCTTCCCCCTTTCCCTCCCCCCACACACAGGAGGCCCCACCATGCCCAAGTCCGTCCGAGCCGCGTCCGCCCTGCTGGCCGGTCTCCTCGCCGGCGGCCTCGCCCTGCTCCCCGCCGGCCCGGCGTACGCCGCCGACCCGACCACGATGACCAGCGGCTTCTACACCGACCCCGACAACTCCGCCCTGCGGTGGACCACCGCGAACCCCGGCGACGGCCGGGCCGCGGCGATCCGGGCGTCCATCGCCAACACCCCGGCGGCCCGCTGGTTCGGCAACTGGAGCGGCGACATCGCCGCGGCCGCCGGCTCCTACGCCGGCCGCGCGGCCTCTGTCGGCAAACTGCCGGTCCTGGTCGCGTACAACATCCCCGACCGGGACATCTGCGCCGGTCAATCCGGCGGCGGCGCCGGGAGCCGGGCCGCCTACGAGAGCTGGATCGCCGCCTTCGCCGGCGGCATCGGCAACCGCCCGGCCGTCGTCATCCTCGAACCCGACGCGCTCGGGCACGAGAGCTGCATGACGGCCGGCCAGATCGCCGAGCGCAACGCCATGCTCAAGTACGCGATCGCCCAGTTCAACGCCAAGGCACCCAACACCTGGGTCTACCTCGACGCCGGGAACGCCGGCTGGATCGGCGCCACGGCCATGGCCCAGCAGCTCGCCGCCGCCGGGGTCGGCGGGGCGCACGGCTTCGCGCTGAACGTCTCCAACTACTTCACCACCGACCAGAACAGCTCCTACGGCAACGCCGTCAACTCGGCCCTGCGCCCCTACGGCTACACGAAGCCGTTCGTCATCGACACCAGCCGCAACGGCAACGGCTCCAACGGCCAGTGGTGCAACCCCGCCGGCCGCCGGACCGGTACGCCCAGCCAACGCGGGGGCGGTGCCGAGATGCTGCTGTGGATCAAGATCCCCGGCGAGTCGGACGGAAACTGCGGCGTCGGGGCGGGCTCCTCGGCCGGGCAGTTCCTGCCGGAGGTCGCCTACAAGATGATCTACGGCTACTGAGCCCGCACGCGGATCCACTCCGCCGCACTCCTCCCTCTCCGTGCTCCTCCTTCCGTGCTCCTCCCTCCGTCCGTGCTCCTTCCCTGCTCTCAGCCCTGGAGGCTCATTCATGGGATCGAACGCCACTCCCCCGCCCCTCGTCCACCGCAGGACCCGGGGTTTACGCGCGGCCCTGGCCGTCGCCGTCCTCGGTGCGGCCGCCGTGCTGGCGGCTCCGCCGGCCGCA
>NZ_JZWV01000127.1 GCF_000966975.1 Streptomyces katrae
CGCACATGCCGCCGAGGGCACGCTCGGCCGCGCGGCGGCGCAGAGCGGCCGGTACTTCGGGCCGCCATCGCCTCCGGCCGGCTCGGCGACGGCGCGTACACGTCGATCGCGGGGCGCGAGTTCAACTCGGTGACGCCCGAGAACGAGATGAAGCCCGACGCCACCGAGCCCCAACAGGGCCAGTTCAACTTCGCCGCGGGTGACCGCGTCTACAACTGGGCGATGCAGAACGGCAAGCAGGTACGCGGCCACACCCTGGCCTGGCACTCCCAGCAACCCGGCTGGATGCAGAACCTCGGCGGCAGCGCGCTGCGCCAGGCGATGGTCAACCACATCAACGGCGTGATGGCCCACTACAAGGGCAAGCTCGTCCAGTGGGACGTCGTGAACGAGGCCTTCGCCGACGGCAGTTCGGGCGCGCGCCGGGACTCCAACCTGCAGCGCACCGGGAACGACTGGATCGAGGTCGCCTTCCGCACCGCGCGCGCCGCCGACCCCGGGGTCAAGCTCTGCTACAACGACTACAACATCGAGAACTGGACCTGGGCCAAGACCCAGGCCGTGTACTCCATGGTCCGGGACTTCAAGCAGCGCGGCGTGCCGATCGACTGCGTCGGCTTCCAGTCCCACTTCAACAACGACAGCCCGTACGACGGCAACTTCCGCACCACCCTGCGGAGCTTCGCCGCCCTCGGCGTGGACGTGGCCGTCACCGAACTCGACGTCCAGGGCGCCCCGGCCACGACCTACGCCAACGTGGCCAACGACTGCCTGTCCGTCCCGCGCTGCCTCGGCATCACCGTCTGGGGCGTACGGGACACCGACTCGTGGCGATCGGAGCAGTCGCCGCTGCTGTTCGACGGCAACGGCAACAAGAAGCCCGCGTACACCTCCGTACTGGGCGCGCTCAACGCCGGCTCCTCCACCCCCACCCCGAACCCCTCGCCCGGTTCCGGGCCGATCAGGGGCGTGGGCTCGGGCCGCTGCCTGGACGTACCCGGTGCCGTCACCACCGACGGCACCCAGGTCGGCCTGTGGGACTGCAACGGCCGCACCAACCAGCAGTGGACCTCCACCGCGGCGGGCGAGCTCAGGGTCTACGGCGACAAGTGCCTGGACGCCGCCGGAACGGGCAACGGCACCAAGGTCCAGATCTACGCCTGCTGGGGTGGTGACAACCAGAAATGGCGCCTGAACCCCGACGGTTCCATCGTCGGGGTCCAGTCCGGCCTCTGCCTCGACGCCGCGGCCAACGGCACCGCCAACGGCACCCTGATCCAGCTCTACTCCTGCTCCGGCGGCGGCAACCAGCGCTGGACCCGCACCTGAACCACCGAAGGCCCCTAGAACGCGCCCTGCCCGCCGCCCCCGAGGGGCGGCGGGCAGGGCGTGCGGTCGTTCAGGAGCAGGGTGCGCCGTTCAGCGTGAAGCGCGCGGGGGGCGCGTTGGTGCCCGCGTACGTGGCCTGGAAGCCGAAGCTCGCGCTGCCGCCGGGCTCCAGCGTGGCGTTCCACCCGGCGTCCCGGGCGGTGACCGTGCTGCCCGACTGGTTCACCGTGGCGTTCCAGGCGTTGCCGATCCGCTGGTCACCCGCGAAGCTCCAGCCGAGGGTCCACCCGGAGAGCGCCGAGGTTCCGGTGTTCTTCACGCTGACCGTGGCCGTGAAGCCGTTGCCCCAGGCGTTGTCGATCCGGTAGGCGACCGTGCAGGAGGCCGCGGGCGCGTCGTCGTCCGCCTCCGTCGCCGTGAACACCGCCGGCTGCACGCCGGGACCGCCGGCCGTGAACGTCGCGGTGCCCGCCGACGTGTCGGCGTCCTGCGCGGCCGAGACCGGAACCTGCTGCGCCATCGCCCAGTTGCCCGGAGTGAACACCAGGGTCGCGGCCGCCGACAGGTCCTGGTCGCCGGAGCTGCGGGCCACGGTCACGGTGACGTCCCGCGCGGGCGCCGCCGAGAGCCGTACGCCCACCGGCGCCGATCCGCCTTCCGCTACCGTGACGGCCGCCGGTGCCACCTGGACCGCGGGCACCGCCGGGACGCCGCGCCGCTCGGCGGCGAAGGCCGCCAGCCAGGCCAGCGACGCGTTCCAGTTGATCGCCACCTCGTTGGTGGAGTACGAGCCGATGTCGTCCACGTAGCACGCCGCCGGCGCGCAGCCCGCGAGCTTCTCCTTGGCGACCGGGTCCTCCAGCGCCGCGTTCGGGCCGCCCGCGAGGGAGCCGGGCGGGGGGTGCGGCAGCGAGGGGTCGTTCTGGTGGGCCCAGAACCGGTGGTGCTGGTTCTCGGAGTGGCGTTCGCCGTGGCCGGTGACGTAGGAGAGGTCGAGTGCGTTGCGGCCGAGCAGGTAGTCCAGGGACTCCAGCGCTCCGGCCCGGTAGCGCTGTTGGCCGGTGAGCTCGTACGCGACGGCCAGCACCATCGCGTTGTCGGCGACGGAGCTGTTGGAGCCCCAGGCGTACCCGGTGGCGGGGAGCGGCACCGGGTATCCCTGTCCGGCCATGGTGGACAGGTGGCCGTCGGCGGCCGTGGTGAGCAGACCGCGCAGCCGGGAGACGTCCTCGGCGGGCAGGCCCGAGCCGGGGACGGTGGCGAGGGTGATGCGGCCGAGGGTGGCCGTGCCGCCCCACCAGAACGCGTCGGCCGGCTTGGTGTGGTGCGGGGAGGAGGTGACGGCGTCCCGGTACTGTGACTCGCCGGTGGTGGTCAGGAGCTCCGCCGCCGCCCAGTAGAACTCGTCGGAGACGTCGGCGTCCTCGTAGGCACCGCCGCCGGTGTTGTCGCTCGCGGGGGCGAGCACGTCCGGATTGGCCCGGGCGGCCGTCCAGGCGCGGCGGGCCGCGTCCAGGCAGCGCGCGGCGAACGCGGCGTCGTACGGGGCGTACACCCGGGCGCACTGCGCGGCCGTGGCCGCCAGGTTCAGCGTCGCGGCGGTCGACGGCTTGTGCAGCTCGCGCTGCTCGGCATCGAGTTCGGGCCGGGTCGGCAGGGCGGTCCAGCCGGCGTCGTGCATCTTGTGGAAGGCCATCCCCGCCATCGGCTTCCCGGCCGGGACCTGCATCCGCAGCAGGAACTCCAGCTCCCAGCGGGCCTCGTCCAGCACGTCCGGGGTTCCGTTGCCGCGCTCCGGCACCCGCAGCGTCGCATCGCCGAGGGCCGCGTCCCGAGGGCCGCGTCTGCGCCCGAACGGCGCGCCCGCTCGTAGGAGTTGACCATCTCCCAGACGGCGATGCCGCCGTTGACCACGTACTTGCCGTGGTCGCCGGCGTCGTACCAGCCGCCGCGCGCGTCGATGCGGTAGTCGCACACCCCCGCCTGGCAGGGGACGTCGCTGTCGCCCTTGTTCGGCGCGACGCCCAGGTGCCCGGCGGGGCGGGCGTAGGCGCTGCCGCCGGCCAGGGCGGCGTCGATCGCGATGCCGCTGCGCTGCTGGTAGAAGAAGGACATGCTGTCCGCGCGCAGTGCGTCGTACAGGGACGGGGAGATGTCGAAGGGGTGGCTGGTCCGGCCGTCGACGCCCAGGGTGTAGCCGGTGCCGGTGCCGGTGTAGGCGCCGAAGTCCACCAGGTGCGTGGACTGGCCGGACGCCTGGTCCGCGCCGCGCACGGTGGTGGTGCCCGAGGCGACCACCGCGCCCGCGGCATCGCGCAGTTGCCAGCCGAGCGGGGCGCTCGCGGTGCTCACCACGGTGGCCCGTTTGGGGCCGTCGGGCAGGTAGCCGAGCTGGTTGACCCGGACGGGTGTGTCGGCGGCGGCGGCCGCGGGGGCGGGGGCGGCCGCGGGGGCGGCCGCCGCCGGAAGGGTCAGGGCGGTCGTGGACAGGCCGCCGGCCGCCAGCGCGAATCCGGCGAGTACGGCGGCCGCGCGACGGGGCACGCCGCGCGCGGGGGTGACAGGAGGCATGGGGGAGCCTTCCTAGGCGAGTGGGAGTGGGAGCGCTCCCAATCAAGCCAGCAGCCGGACGAACCCGTCAAGTGGCCGTGCCGCAAAGGAAGTTGGCTTGCCCGCCAGGCGGCGCGCGGCCTCAGTTTCCCGGCGCGGGGGCGGGGTTGCCGTAGTAGGCGTCCGGTCCGTGCTTACGGGTGAAGTGCCGCTCCAGGAGGTGCCTCGGCGGCTCGGAGACGCCTCCGAGGCGGAACCCCAGTGCCAGCGTGTGCAGCGCCATCTCCGCCACGGCCTCGCAGACGATGGCGTTCTCCAGCGCGGCCTTCGCGGTGGCGCCCCAGGTGAAGGGGCCGTGTCGCGAGACGAGCGCCCCCGGGACCTCGGCGGCCCGGCGGGGGTCGCCGCCGAGCCGGGCGACGATCACCTGGCCGGTGTTGTACTCGTAGTCCTTGGCGCACTGCTCGGCGGTGAGGTCCTCGGTCACGGGGACGGGCCCGTTGAAGGTGTCGGCGTGGGTGGTGCCGAGCACGGGGATCGGGCGGCGCGCCTGGGCGAAGGCGACGGCGTGCGCCGAGTGCGTGTGGGTGACCCCGCCGATGGAGGGGAACGCCCGGTAGAGGCACCGGTGGGTCTCGGCGTCGGTGGACGGCCTGAGGTGCCCGTCGACGACCCTCCCGTCCTCCAGCGCCACCACGACCAGGTCCTCCTCGGTGAGTTCGGCGTAGGAGACCCCGGACGGCTTGATGACGAAGACACCGGCGTCCCGGTCCACCCCGCTGACGTTCCCCCAGGTGAGAGTGGCCAGGCCGGCCTCCGGGATGCGGAGGTTGGCCGCGAGGACCTCGCGGCGGAGGCTCTTGAGGTCGGTCTCGCTCACTGCGCTCTCACCGTCTTTCCGCGTGGGCCGGACTGATGGGGGCCGCATCGGCGCCGTTCCTGCGCCGTGGCGGCTACCCCGGGTCGAATTGTGAGCGCTAACAAGCGGTAAACTCAAGAGATTGCCGGAAGAATCCTGCTCACATCGCATGGTCAACGCTGCATAATGTGAGCGCCAACATCGATACTGCGTCCACCGTCTCCCGGCCGGCCCGAGATGTGTGCGGGCCCCGGCCGGTTCGGTACCTTGAGGGAAGGCCGCTCGATGAGGAAAGGAAGAGAGTTGACCCAGCTCCCGGACGTCCCGCGAGCGCCCACGATGACGGACGTCGCGCGCGTCGCCGGCGTGTCCCACCAGACCGTTTCGCGGGTGCTCAGCGACCACCCGAACGTCAGCGCCAAGACCCGGGCCGCGGTGACACAGGTCATCGAGCAGCTGGGGTACCGCCGCAACTCGGCGGCCCGGGCCCTGGCCACGCGCCGGACCCACACGCTGGGCGTCATCGCGGTGAACACCACGCTGCACGGGCCCGCCAGCACCGTGGCGGGGGTTCAGGAGGCGGCACGCGACCGCGGCTACCTGACCTCCGCCGTCACGCTCCGGACGGCCACGCAGACGGCCCTCGCCGAAGCCATGCAGCACCTCGCGGGGTGGGGCGTGGAGGGCATCGTCGCCGTCACTCCGCAGCGCGCCGCGGTGAGGGCCCTGGCGGCGTTGGAGGCGCCGTGCCCGGTGGTCACCGTGGAAGGCGGCCACACCCTGGCCCTGCCCGGGGTGTCACTGGACCAGAACCTCGGCGCCCGCATGATCACGGAACACCTCCTCGCCTCGGGCCACTCCACCGTGTGGCACGTCGCGGGCCCCTCCGACTGGCTGGAGAGCGAGGCCCGTACGCAGGGGTGGGAGGAGGCGCTGCGCGAAGCCGGAGCCGAGGTGCCGCCCCTGCTGCGCGGCGACTGGAGCCCCCTGTCCGGATACCAGGCCGGCCAACAGCTCGCGGGGCGGGTCCGGGCGTCGCGGGGAAGGGGGGCGGGCCTCACGGCGGTGTTCGTCGCCAACGACCAGATGGCCCTCGGTGTCCTGCGGGCCCTGCGCGAGGCCGGACTGCGCACGCCCGAGGACGTGGCGGTGGCCGGCTTCGACGACATCCCCGAGGCCGAGTTCTTCCCGCCCCCGCTGACGACGATCCGCCAGGACTTCGCCTCGCTCGGCCGCGACAGCATAGGACTGCTCCTGGACCACATCGAGGGCCGGGCCCCGGGCATGCCCCGGGGCGGGCGTCAGCGCGCGGTGGACCGGCGGCCGCCCAGCAGGCGCTGCAGCACGATGAACACGAGCAGCAGCGCGCCGATGACGATCCGGGTCCACCAGGAGCTCAGCGTGCCCTGGAAGTTGACCAGCGTCTGGATCATGCCGAGGACGAGCACGCCGAGAGCGGTCCCCAGGACGAAGCCGGAACCTCCCGTCAGCAGCGTGCCGCCGATCACGGTGGCGGCGATCGCGTCGAGCTCCATGCCCATGGCGTGGAGGGCGTAGCCGGAGAGCGTGTAGAGGGTCAGCAGCAGGCCGCCGAGCGCGGAACACAGGCCGCTGACCCCGTACACGGCGACCTTGGTGGCGCCCGTCGGCAGACCCATCAGGCGCGCGGAGGACTCGTTGCCGCCCAGCGCGTACACGTTGCGGCCGAAGCGCGTGTGGTGCAGGACGACGAAGGCGGTCACCAGCACGGCCAGGGCGATGAGCACGGGGATCGACACGAACAGTCCGCCCGGTCCGTAGAGCCTGGTCTGGGCGGCTCCCGTCGTGGCGGGATCGTCGATCGTGATGGATTCGGTGCTGATCGTGTAGCAGAGCCCCCGGGCGAGGAACATGCCGGCCAGGGTGACGATGAACGGCTGGATCTCGAAGGTGTGGATGATCCAGCCCATGAGCGCCCCGCTCGCGGCGCCGGTCAGGAGGACCAGGGGGATCACGGCGGCCAGGGGCCAGCCGTGCGACTGGACCAGCCAGGCGGTGAGCATGGTCGACAGGGCCACCATGGAGCCGATGGACAGGTCGATGCCTCCGGTGAGGATGACGAAGGTCGCGCCGACGGCGACGACCAGGAGGAAACCGTTGTCGATCAGCAGGTTCAGCACGACCTGCGCGGAGAGGAACCCT
This sequence comes from Streptomyces katrae, assembly GCF_000966975.1. Lineage (GTDB taxonomy): Bacteria > Actinomycetota > Actinomycetes > Streptomycetales > Streptomycetaceae > Streptomyces > Streptomyces katrae. Next base: position 6,920 of record NZ_JZWV01000127.1, read on the forward strand.
TCGTAACGCACCGATCCGACGCCGAACATGACGACCAGCAGGCCCGCGGTGACGAGCAGGGGGACACGGGTCCGGGTGCGCGGGGAGACGGCCGGGAAGGGGCGGGCCCGTCGCGCGGCGGTGTCCGCGGTGCCGGTACTCATGCTCGTGCCTCCTGCTCCTGCGGGGTGGCACCCGCCGTGGTGGGGGGCCGGGGAGTGGCTGCCCGGCGGCGTACGGCCTTGGCCCGGAAGACCGGGGACTGCACGAGGCAGACCACGATGACGACGAAGGCCTTGAAGACCAGGGTGGTCTCGGGAGGGACGCCGAGGGTGTAGACGGTGGTGGACAGGGTCTGGATGACCAGGGCGCCCAGGACCGTCCCGCCCAGGGAGAAGCGCCCTCCGGTCAGGGCGGTCCCTCCGACGACGACGGCGAGGATGGCGTCGAGCTCGATCCACAGGCCGGCGTTGTTGCCGTCGGCGCTGGAGACGTTCGAGCTGATCATCAGCCCGGCGACGGCGGCGCACAGGGCGCTGAAGACGTAGACCAGGACGAGCAGGCCGCCGGCCCGGATGCCCACCAGGCGGCTGGCGGTGGGATTGCCTCCGACGGACTCGATCAGCATGCCCAGGGCGCTGCGGCGGGTGACGAAGGAGGTGAGCGCGACGAGGACGGCGGCCAGCAGGACGGCGAACGGGAGCGACAGCCAGTAGCCGCCCCCGATCATCTTGTAGGGGGCGCTGGTCACCGTGACGATCTGGCCGTCCGTGATCAGCTGGGCGACGCCGCGGCCCGCGACCATGAGGATCAGGGTGGCCACGATGGGCTGCACCCCCAGTCCGGACACCAGCAGTCCGTTGGCCAGGCCCAGCACGAGGGCGACCCCGAGGGCGAGGCCGACGGCCGTGAGCGTGGCGGCGACACTGCCCGGACGCGCCGCGCCGGCCAGGTGTCCGCAGGCGAGCGCGCCGGCGATGGCGACGGTGGAACCCACCGAGAGGTCGATCCCCCGGGTGGCGATGACCAGGGTCATACCGAGCGCCACGAGGACGAGGGGCGCGCCGAAGCGCAGGATGTCGACGAGGCTGCCGTAGAGGTGGCCGTCACGCACCCGGACCGAGAAGAAGTCGTGGTGGAACGCGAGGTTGCCGAGGAGCAGGGCGAGCAGGACGAGCGCGGGCCACAGCAGGCGGTGGCCGGCCGTCCGTCGCCCGATGCCGCCGGCGGCCCCGGAGGTGGCGGGCTGGGGAGTCATGAATCCGTTCCGGTGGCGATGGTCGTCAGGAGGCGTTCGGGAGTGACGGTGCCGTCGTTCGCCAGGGTGGCCACCATGCGGTGGTCGCGGAGGACGGCGATGCGGTGGCTCAGGCGCAGGACCTCTTCGAGTTCCGCCGAGATGAACAGCACGGCGGTGCCTTCGTCCGCCAGGCGGGCCACGAGTTTCTGGATCTCCGCCTTGGCCCCGATGTCGATGCCCCTGGTGGGTTCGTCGAGGATCAGGAGCCGGGGCTCGGTGAGCAGCCAGCGTGCGAGGAGGACCTTCTGCTGGTTGCCTCCGCTGAGGTGGCGTACCTGTGCTTCGGGGTCGGCGGGGCGGATGTCCAGGGCCTCGATCCAGTGCCGCGCCAGTTCGTCCTGTTTCGCCCGGGTCAGCGGTCTGGTCCAGCCGCGGGCGGCCTGCAGGGCGAGGACGATGTTCTCGCGGACCGTGAGCTCGCCCACCAGGCCCTCGGACTTGCGGTTCTCGGAGCAGAAGGCGATGCCCCGGGCGATGGCGTGCCGGGGGCTGCGCAGGGGCGCCCTCCTGCCCTCGATGCTCACCTCTCCGGCGTCCGCGCCGTCCGCGCCGAACAGCAGGCGCGCCGCCTCGGTGCGGCCGGAGCCCAGCAGGCCGGCCAGTCCGATGACCTCTCCGGCGTGGATGTCGAGGTCGTAGGGTTCGATCGAGCCGGCACGGGTCAGCCGTCGTGCCCGCAGGAACGGCTCGCCGGCCGCCCGTTCGGCCCCCTGCCCGTGGGCTCGGCCCGACAGCTGGTCGAGGGTGGCCAGTTCCCCGCCGATCATGCGCTGGACGAGTGTCACGGGGGTGAGCTCGGCGATGGGGTACTCGCCTTCCAGCCGGCCGCCCCGCAGGACGGTGACGCGGTCACAGAGGTCGAAGACCTGGTCGAGGAAGTGCGTGACGAACAGGATGGCCACGCCGCGGTCCCGCAGGCGCCGCACCAGTCCGAAGAGCTGGGCCACCTCTTCGCGGTCCAGGCTGGAGGTGGGTTCGTCCAGCACGAGCACCTTCGCCGAGACGTCCACCGCCCGGACGATGGCGACGAGTTGCTGCACCGCCAGGGAGTGCGCCCCGAGCGGACGGGTGACGTCGAGGCCGAGCTCCAGTTCCGTCAGCAGCTCGGCCGCCCGCCGCCGCGTCTCGGACCAGCGGACGAGACCGAACCGGCGCGGTTCGCGCCCGATGAGGATGTTCTCGGCGACGGAGAGGTTCGGGCAGAGGTTGACCTCCTGGTAGACGGTGCTGATCCCGGCCCGCTGCGCCTGGAGGGGGTCCGTGAACGCGTGGGGGCGGCCGTCGACGAGGACGGTGCCGCCGTCGGCGGGGTGGACACCGGTGAGCACCTTGATCAAGGTGGACTTCCCGGCGCCGTTCTCGCCCATCAGGGCGTGCACCTCGCCGGGGAAGAGCCGCAGGGAGACTCCGTCGAGGGCGAGCACGCCCGGGAACCGCTTGCGGATGCCGTGGGCTTCCAGGACCGGCCTCGGGCCGCCGGCGCCCGCGGGCGGCGGGGTGGACGGAGATGTCATCGGCCCTCCTCTCGTGTGGGGGTGGGGCGGGCCCGGCTGCCGGGCCCCGCGGGGCGGCGGGATCCGGAGGGGAGGGCCGGGCCCGCCGGGACTGCGGCGGCAGCGGAGGCCGCCGGGTCAGTACTTGCGGGACGGCAGCGCGGCCGCGGCCTTGTCCTGCGGGAAGACGCCCTCCTGGGTCTCGACCCGGGCCGGCACGCTCTCCCCCGCGACGACCTTCTTGGCCAGTTCCATCAGCTGGTCTCCGAGGAGCGGGTTGCACTCCACGACGACGTTGATCTTGCCTTCGGTCATCGCGACGAAGGCGTCCTTGATCCCGTCCACGGAGATCACCTTGATGTCCGTACCGGGCTTCTTGCCGGACTCCTCGATGGCCTGGATGGCGCCGAGGGCCATGTCGTCGTTGTGGGCGTAGAGGACGTTGATGTCCTTCTGGGACTTGAGGAAGGCCTGCATGACCTCCTTGCCCTTGGCGCGCGTCTTGCCCTTGGCGCGCGTGAACTCGCCCGACTGCGAGGCGACGATCCTGAACCTGCCGTCGGCCCGGATGGCCTCGGCGAAGCCGGCCTTGCGGTCGTTGGCGGGTGCGGAGCCCGTGGTGCCCTGGAGCTCGACGATGTTGACCGGCCCCTGCTCGTTGGCGTACGCAGCGGTCAGCCACTCCCCCGCGGCCTTCCCCTCCTTGACGAAGTCCGAGCCCAGGAAGGTCTTGTAGAGGGAGGTGTCCTTGGTGTCCACCGCGCGGTCGGTCAGGATGACCGGAATGCCCGCGTCCTTGGCCTCCTTCAGCACCGTGTCCCAGCCGGACTCCACGACCGGGGAAAAGGCGATCACATCGACCTTCTGCTGGATGAAGGTGCGGATCGCCTTGATCTGGTTCTCCTGCTTCTGCTGCGCGTCGGAGAACTTGAGCTCGATCCCGGCCTTCTTCGCCGCCTCCTGGACGGACTTGGTGTTGGCGGTGCGCCAGCCGCTCTCGGCGCCGACCTGGGCGAAACCCATGGTGATCCGGCCGCCGGCGCCCTTCTTGGCCCCGGAGGCCTGGCCGGGGGCGGGACCGGCCGCGGGGCCCTGGGTCGAGCAGGCGGTCAGCGCCGAGGAGGCGAGAAGTGCGGCGGAGAGGACGAGGACTGCTCTTCGAGCCATGACGGATGTCCTTTCGGGGTGCACAGGGGAGCCGTCGCATTGTGAGCGCTAACAAGTGTGGTTCTCAACCCCCTTGCCACGCGTTACCTGTCCGTTATCGCGGCGGATGCCGCCCCGACGGGTATTGCCGCCTGATCCAGGCAACCCTCTTGCCCCTCGACATTGTTAGCGCTCACACTGCATGGCGTCGGACTCCCGTCACTCCTTCGAAAGGCATTCCGTTGACGTCACCCCCCTCCCTCATGCCCGCCCTCCGTTCCGGGGAGCCGGATCGGTACACGGTCGGTGTCGACTTCGGCACCCTGTCGGGCCGCGCCGTGGTGGTGCGGGTCCGCGACGGGCAGGAGCTGGCGGCCGCGGTCCATACCTACCGGCACGGCGTCATCGACCGGTACCTGCCGCAGGGCGGTGCGCGACTGCCTCCGGACTGGGCCCTGCAACACCCCGAGGACTGGCGGGACGTACTGCGCCGCGCCGTCCCGGCGGCCCTGGCGGCGGCGGGGATCGATCCCGCGGCGGTGATCGGCATCGCCACCGACTTCACCGCCTGCACCGTCCTGCCCACCCTGGCCGACGGGACCCCCCTCGCCGAGACGGAGCTCTCCGGGCGGCCGCACGCCTGGCCCAAGCTGTGGAAGCACCACTCGGCCCAGCCTTACGCCGACCGCATCAACGAACTCGCCCACGCCCGCGGGGAGAAATGGATCTCCCGCTACGGCGGCCGGATCTCCGCGGAGTGGCAGTTCGCCAAGGCCCTCCAGCTGCTGGAGGAGGATCCGCTCGTGTACGGGACCTGCGCGCGGTGGATCGAGGCCGCCGACTGGATCGTGTGGCAGCTCACCGGGACCGAGTCCCGCAACGCCTGCACCGCCGGGTACAAGGGCATCCACCAGGACGGTGCCTATCCGAGCGAGGAGTACCTGGCCGCGCTGAACCCCCGGTTCGCCGACTTCGCCCGCACCCGTCTGGAACTCCCGCTCTCCGCGCTGGGCTCACGGGTGGGCTCGCTCACCACGGAGGCGGCGGCCTGGACCGGGCTGCGCCCCGGGATCGCCGTGGCCGCGGGCAACGTCGACGCCCATGTCACCGCGGCCGCGGCCCGGGCCGTGGAGGACGGTCAGCTGCTCGCCATCATGGGCACCTCCACCTGCCACGTCGTGAACGCCCCCGTCCTCGCCGACATCCCCGGCATCTGCGGGGTCGTCAGCGGCGGCGTCATCGAGGGGGCCTACGGCTACGAGGCCGGCCAGAGCGCGGTCGGCGACATCTTCGCCTGGGTACTGGACCAGGGCCTCCCGCCGGACTACCTCGCCGAAGCCGCCGAGCGGGACGAGGACCTGCACACCCTGCTCTCCCGGAAGGCCGCCGCCCAGCCGGTCGGCGGCCACGGACTGGTCGCCCTCGACTGGCTGGGCGGCAACCGCTCCGTCCTCGTCGACCACCGCCTCTCCGGAGTCATCGCGGGCCTGACCCTCGCGACCCGCCCCGAGGACGTCTACCGCGCGCTCCTCGAAGCCACCGCGTTCGGCACCCGCGTCATCGTGGAGGCCCTGGAGGCGGGCGGCGTGGCGGTGCGCGAGTTCATCGTCGCGGGCGGACTGGCCAGGAACGAACTGCTGATGCAGATCTACTCCGACGTGCTGCGCCGCCCCGTCTCCCTCACCGCCTCCGACCAGGCCCCCGCCCTCGGGTCGGCCATCCACGCCGCGGTGGCGGCGGGCGCGTACGGCGACGTACGGACGGCCTGCGCCGCCATGGGCCGCCGGCTGCCGGCCGTCTACACGCCCGACACCTCCCGGGCCGATGCCTACGACGCCCTCTACGCCGAATACCGGCTCCTGCACGACCGCTTCGCCGCCGACGGCCAGTTGCACCGCCTGAGGCGCATCCGCGACACCACCCTCACGGCGAACTGATCCGCACCGCCGTCCGCCCTCTCCGCCCCCGCCCGCTCCGGCGCGTCGCGGGACGTCACCTCCAGGAGTCCATGTGCCCAGCCGAACGTCTCCCGCCCAGGAAATCTGGTTCCTCACGGGCAGCCAGCACCTGTACGGGGAGGAAACCCTGAAGCAGGTCGCCGAACAGTCGCGGCAGCTGGCCGCCGCCCTGGACGACGCCTCCGGCATGCCCGCCCGTGTCGTGTGGAAGCCGGTGCTCACCGACGCCGACGCCATCCGCCGCCTGTGCCTCGACGCGAACGCCGAGGACCGGTGCACCGGGCTCATCGCCTGGATGCACACCTTCTCACCGGCCAAGATGTGGATCGCCGGACTGGACGCGCTGCGCAAGCCGCTGTTGCACCTGCACACCCAGTCGAACAGGGCCCTGCCCTGGGAGACCATCGACATGGACTTCATGAACCTCAACCAGGCCGCCCACGGGGACCGCGAGTTCGCGCACGTCCAGGCCCGCCTGGGGGTCCCCCGCAAGACCGTGGCGGGACACGTCACCGACCCGTTGACGATCGCCCGGGTCGCCGTGTGGGGGCGGGCGGCCGCCGCGCGATCCGAACTGGCCACCCTCAGGACCGCCCGCTTCGGCGACAACATGCGCGACGTGGCCGTGACCGAAGGGGACAAGGTCGAGGCCCAGCTGCGCCTGGGCGTCTCCGTCAACACCTACGGCGTCAACGACCTGGTGGAGGTCGTCGACGGCGCGGAGGAGAGCGAGGTGGCCTCGCTCGTCGAGGAGTACGCGGACCTGTACGACCTGGCGCCGGAGCTCCGGCGGGGAGGCGAACGGCACGGGTCGCTGCGCTACGCGGCCCGCATCGAAGCCGGCCTGCGCACCTTCCTCGAATCGGGCGGCTTCCGGGCCTTCACCACCAATTTCGAGGACCTGGGCGGACTGCGCCAGCTGCCCGGCCTCGCGGTCCAGCGGCTGATGGCCCAGGGGTACGGCTTCGGAGGGGAGGGCGACTGGAAGACCGCCGTCCTGCTGCGCGCCCTCAAGGCGGCCGCCGCCGGCCTCCCCGGCGGCACCTCCTTCATGGAGGACTACACCTACGACATGACCCCCGGCAACGAGCTCATCCTCGGTGCGCACATGCTGGAGGTGTGCCCCACCCTCACGACCGCCAGGCCCGCCTGCGAGATCCACCCCCTCGGCATCGGCGGACGGGAGGACCCGGTCCGGCTGGTGGTCGACGCCGCTC
>NZ_JZWV01000128.1 GCF_000966975.1 Streptomyces katrae
GGTCCGGCTGGTGTTCGACGCCGCTCCCGGCCCCGGCGTGGTGGTCGGCCTCGCCGACCTCGGCGACCGCTTCCGCCTGGTGGCCAACGACGTCGACGTGGTGGCTCCCCCGCACCCGCTGCCCGCCCTGCCGGTCGCCCGCGCGGTCTGGCGGCCCCGCCCGGACCTGCGGACCTCCACCGAATCCTGGCTGACGGCCGGCGGACCGCACCACACCGTCCTCAGCACCGCCCTGACCTCCGACCACCTCGACGACCTCGCGGAAATGCTCCGCCTGGAGCTCCTCCTCATCGACGAGAGCACCACCCCGCAGCGGTTCCGGCGCGAGCTGCGCTGGAACCAGGCCTATCACCGGCTGGCGCTGGGGCTGTGAACCGGAGGGCCGGGGGCCGCTGCTCGGGGGGATTCCCGAGCGAAATGCTTTCGACCCTCCGCGTGCCTTGACGCCGCTGGGCGCCGTCCGCACAGTGGGAGCGCTCCCACCCGTCCGTGCCGGGCCCCGCCCGCGCACCCGACGTGAAAGGCACCCAGCGAAATGAGCCGCATCATCCCCCGCACCGCGTTACTGGCGGCCCTCGGCCTCGTCACGGCCGCGGGCGCCACCGCCACCGTCTTCGGCACCCCCGCCGGCGCCGCCACCGCCGGCTGCAAGGTCGAATACCGGATCACGAACCAGTGGAACACCGGGTTCGGCGCCGATGTGGTCGTCACCAACACCGGAGACCCGGTAGCCGCCTGGACCCTGGAATGGACCTACGCGAACGGCCAGCAGGTCACCCAGGGCTGGAACGCCGCGATCACCCAGTCGGGAGCGGCCGTGACGGCCAAGAGCCTCTCGTACAACGGGTCGCTGGCCACCGGCGGTTCTACGTCCTTCGGGTTCAACGGGTCCCACACCGGCACGAACGGCGTGCCCGCGACGTTCAAGCTCAACGGCGTCACCTGCAACGGTGCCGATCCGACCCAGCCCCCCACCACACCGCCGACGACCCCGCCCACGACGCCTCCGCCGTCGGGCGGCAAGGTCGACAACCCCTACGCCGGCGCCAGGGTGTACGTGAATCCCGAGTGGTCCGCCAAGGCGGCCGCCGAGCCGGGCGGCACGAGGGTGTCGAACCAGCCCACCGCCGTCTGGCTGGACCGCATCGCCCTGGTGACGGGCGGCAGCGGCAAGATGGGCCTGCGCGACCACCTCGACGCGGCCCTGGCGCAGAAGGGCAGCGGCGAACTCGTCGTCCAGCTGGTGGTCTACGACCTGCCCGGACGGGACTGCTCCGCGCTCGCCTCCAACGGGGAACTGGGTCCGACCGAGATCGACAAGTACAAGACGCAGTTCATCGACCCGATCGCCGCGATCCTCGCCGATCCCAAGTACGCCGGACTGCGGATCGTCGCCGCCGTCGAGATCGACTCCCTGCCGAACCTCGTCACCAACGTCTCGGGCCGCCCGACGGCCACCCCCGCCTGCGACGTGATGAAGACCAACGGCAACTACATCAAGGGGGTGGGCTACGCGCTGAACAAGCTGGGATCGATCGCCAACGTCTACAACTACGTGGACGCGGGCCACCACGGCTGGCTCGGCTGGGACGACAACTTCGGCGCCTCCGCGGAGATGTTCAAGCAGGCCGCGACCGCCGAGGGGTCCACCCTCTCCAAGGTGCACGGCTTCATCGTGAACACGGCCAACTTCAGCGCGCTGAAGGAGGACAACTTCAAGATCGACGACTCGGTGGGCGGCACGTCCGTACGCCAGTCGAAGTGGGTCGACTGGAACCGCTACACCGACGAGCTGTCCTACGCCCAGGCCATGCGGGCCAAGGTGGTCTCGCTGGGCTTCGACCCCGGCGTCGGCATGCTCATCGACACTTCCCGCAACGGCTGGGGCGGCACGGCCCGCCCGACCGGACCCGGCGCGACGACCAGCGTGGACTCCTACGTCAACGGCGGCCGCTACGACCGGCGCATCCACCTCGGCAACTGGTGCAACCAGGCGGGAGCCGGGTTGGGCGAACGGCCGCAGGCGGCACCGGCCCCCGGCATCGACGCCTACGTGTGGATGAAGCCGCCGGGCGAGTCGGACGGGGCGAGCAAGGAGATCCCGAACAACGAGGGCAAGGGTTTCGACCGGATGTGCGACCCCACCTACACGGGCAACGTCCGCAACGGCAACAGCATGTCGGGCGCGCTCCCGGACGCTCCGCTCGCCGGGCAGTGGTTCCCGGCCCAGTTCCAGGAGCTCATGAAGAACGCCTACCCGGCCCTGTGACGGACCGCCGGTGAAGGGCCCGGAGCCGTACGGTGCCGCCCGGCTTCCCTACGGCTCCGGCCCGTACGGTGCCGCCCGGTTCCCTCACGGCTCCGGCCCGTACGCGCTCGGGCCCCGGCCGCGCCCGGAACCGGCGCGCGTCCCCCACCGCTCAGGAGGAATCCCGCACGACCAGCTCCGTGGGAAGGACCCGCGGCTGCTCCTCCTCCGCCGCCGGGCCGGCTCCGGGCCCGTCGGCGATCTTCCGCAGCAGGAGCCGGGTCATCGTGCGGCCCATCTCCTCGATCGGCTGGCGCACGCTCGTCAGGGGCGGATCCATCAGGCGCGCCACCACGGAGTCGTCGACGCCGACGAGGGCCACGTCCTCGGGAACCCGCCGCCCGGCCTCGCGCAGCGCTCCGCGCGCCCCTGCCGCCATCACGTCGGAGGCGGCGAAGACCGCGTCCAGGCCGGGGGCGCGCTCCAGCAGGGCGCGCATCGCCAGCCTGCCGCCCTCCTCGGTGAAGTCCCCGGTCGCGACGAGCGATTCGTCGGGTGTGATCCCGGCCTCGGCGAGGCCCGCGCGGTAGCCTCCGAGACGGGCGCGGGCCACGTACATGTCGGCCGGACCGCTGATGGTCGCGATCCGGGCGCGGCCCCGGCCCACCAGGTGGGCGACGGCCGCGCGGCCGGCGCCGGTGTTGTCGGAGTCCACGTAGTCGATGGGTTCGGCCTCGGAGCGCCGGCCGTTCATGACGACCGGCAGGCCCAGCCGCGCCAGCCGGTCGGGGAGCGGATCGTCCCCGTGGACGGATGCCAGCAGTACGCCGTCGACGCGCTGGGCGGCCAGGTACTGCTCGAAACGCCGCCGCTCCGGCTCGGTCCGGACCAGGGTGAGCAGCAACTGCTTGTCGGCCTGGGCGAGTTCGGCGCTGACCCCGCGGATCAGGTCCAGGAAGTACGGCTCCGAGAACACCCGCGCCTCGGTCTCCGGGATGACCAGGGCGACCGCGTCGGTCCGGCTGCCGGCCAGCGCCCTGGCCGCCTGGTTGGGTACGTACCCGAGCTCCGCGACCGCGCGGGCGACGGCTTCCCTGGCCTGCTCGCTCACCCGCGGCGAGCCGTTGATGACCCGGGACACCGTGCCCCGGCCGACGCCGGCCAGGGCCGCGACCTCTTCCAGGGTGGGCCTGCCGTTCCGCCGTCCGCTCACGCCTCTCGAACTCCCCTCGCGCATCGCACTCCGCGCCCGCCCCGGTCCCGTGGGCCGGGCGGGGATGACGGACCCCGCCGCCCCGCGCGGCACACCTTACGCCGAGGAGGCCCATGGGAGCGCTCCCACACTAGCCTTGATTACCTGAACACGCCACGCGCGATTCGGAGTTCGGCTCTTGACACCCGCACCCGCCAGACAGCAACCTTCCGGCAGCGATGTGGGAGCGCTCCCATTCCCTGGGGGCGGCAACGGCCTCCACTTCAGGGTCCGCGCGGGTCCTCGCCGAGCCGCGAACAGCCGCCGGGCCCCCTGGCGCACGAAGAGCACCACCTTGGACGAGGAGAGTGGAATGCGCACTTCCAGCAGCAGACGCGGCCACGGCCGCCGTACCGCGGGCAAGGCGCTCGTCGCCGCCGTCGCCGTGGTGACCGGCGCGGCCCGTGACCGGCGCGGCCCTGCTCACCGCTTGCGGGGGCGACGACGGCGAGGACGCCGGCACGGCCGCAGGCGGACGGATCACGCTGCGGATCGGGACCTTCGGTTCCTTCGGCTACGACAACGCCACCGGGGCGAAGCTCTACGCCGAGTACGAGAAGTCCCACCCCCACATCAAGATCGAGGAATCGAACGTCGCGGACGGCCAGAAGTACTGGGACACGCTCAAGCTCCGCCTCTCCCGCGACAGCGGCCTCGCGGACATCCAGGCCCTGGAGGTGGGCTACATCGCCGAGGCGACCGGCCCCGCGATGGCGGACAAGTGGACCGACCTCGGCAGGACCGGCGGCGCGGACCTCGGGGCGTTCCTCGACTGGAAGGTCAAGCAGGCCACCACGGGCGACGGCAAGGTCATCGGGCTCGGCACGGACATCGGCCCGATGGCCATCTGCTACAACAAGGACCTGTTCGCCCGGGCCGGACTGCCGACCGAGCGCACGGAGGTCGCCCGGCTCTGGGCGGGCGACTGGGCGAAGTTCCTGGCGGCCGGAGAGACGTACAAGAAGAACGCCCCCGCCGGGACCGCCTTCCACGACTCCGCCGGCGGGCTGTTCAACGCGGTGATCTCCAGCGAGCCCGTGCAGTACGCCAACGCCAAGGGGGAGCTGGACTACGAGAACAGCCCGGGCGTGAAGAAGGCCTGGGACACCGCCGTGGCGGCGGCGCGGGGCGACCTGACGGCCAAGCTGCGCCAGTTCGACGAGAAGGGCACGTGGAACGCGGCCTTCAAGAACTCCAGGTTCGCCACCGTCGCCTGTCCCAGCTGGATGACGGGCATCATCAAGGAACAGGCGGGCCCGGCGAACCAGGGGAAGTGGGACATCGCCGCGCCGCCCGTGGCCGGGAACTGGGGCGGCTCCTTCCTCGCCGTGCCGAAGTCGGGCAAGCACGTCAAGGAGGCGGCCGAGCTCGCCGCGTGGCTCACCGCTCCGGCCCAGCACGCCAAGGTCTTCGGCGTGAACGGCAACATCCCCTCCTCGAAGGACACCCTCGCCTCCCCGGCGGTCCAGGACGCGAAGCTGCCGTACTTCGGTGACACCCCGGTCGGCAGGATCTACTCGCAGGCCGCGGCGGGCATCACGCCCGCACCGATCAGCCGCTGGGACGGGCAGGTGAAGACCTTCCTCACCGACAACGGCATCCTCGACATCGAGCAGCGCGGCACCGATCCGGCGAAGGCCTGGGAGAACGTCAGGAAGCTGGTCGCCGACAAGATCGACCGGTGACGACGCCGGTGTCCGCGCACCGTACGCATCGACCTGGAAGGAAGCCGCCCGTGGCCACCTCCGTACGGGCGGCGGGCGACGGCTCCGCGCCGCCCGCCGCACCGGTCCGGGACCGAAGCGCCGGCCCCGGCTCCCCCAGCCGGCGGCCCCCCGGCCGCGGCGGCCTGCGCAGCACGCTCCACCGCCTCGACCTGAAGGCCGTCCCGTACGTCTTCGTCGCCCCCTTCTTCCTCACCTTCGCCGCCTTCGGCCTCTTCCCGCTGATCTACACGGGCTGGCTCTCGCTCCACCGGGTCGAGCTCGGCGGCGAGGCACAGTGGAAGGGACTGGGGAACTACAGCTCCCTGGCGACCAGCGAGTTCTTCTGGAACGCGCTGGCCAACACCTTCACCATCGGCCTCATCTCGACCGTCCCCCAGCTGCTGATGGCCCTGGGCCTGGCCCATCTGCTCAACTACGAGCTGCGTGGCCGCGGGTTCTTCCGGGTCGCGGTCCTCGCCCCGTACGCCACCTCCATCGCGGCGGCGACGCTCGTCTTCGCCCAGCTCTTCAACACCGACTACGGTCTGATCAACACGGTCCTGGGCTGGGCGGGCTTCGCCCCGGTCGACTGGGAGTCCTCCAAGTGGCCCGCGCAGATCGCGATATCGACGATCGTGACCTGGCGCTGGACGGGCTACAACGCGCTCATCTACCTGGCGGCGATGCAGGCCGTACCGCAGGACCTGTACGAGGCCGCGGCCCTGGACGGGGCTTCGCGCCTGCGCCAGTTCCTCAGCGTGACCATCCCGTCCATCCGGCCGACGATCCTCTTCACCGCCGTCGTCTCGACCATCGGCGCCACCCAGCTGTTCGGGGAGCCGCTGCTCTTCGGCGGCAGCGTGGGGATCAGCGGCGGCAGCGGCAACCAGTTCCAGACCCTGAGCCTGCTGATGTACGAGAAGGGCTGGGTGACCGGCGCACTGGGCCAGGCCTCCGCCATCGCCTGGGTCATGCTCCTGCTCCTCCTGCTCATCGGCGGCCTGCGGACCCTGTTCTCCCGACTGCGCGCGAAGGAGGGGAGCTGAACATGGCCCGCACCCCCGGCACGACCGCCTCCGGGCCGCCGCGCGTCCGCCGTCTCCGCCCCTCGGCCGGCCGGCAGCGCCACGCGGGACCGCTGGCCTACGTCCTCCTGGGCCTGGCCGCCCTGCTCTCCCTCTTCCCCCTCTACTGGAACCTCGTCGCGGCCTCCCACACGGGCGAGCGGGTGGTGAAGGCCCCGGCGCCGCTGCTGCCCGGACCCCGGCTGCTCGACAACCTCTCCTTCGCCTGGAACCAGGTCGACATGGGCGAGGCACTGGTCAACACGACGGTCGTGGCCGGCCTGGTGGCCCTGTCCACCGTCCTGTTCTCCACCCTGGCCGGATTCGCCTTCGCCAGACTGCCCTTCAAGGGCCGGAGCGCCCTGCTGGCCCTCGTGGTGGCCACGATGACGATCCCGCCGCAGCTCAGCGTGATCCCGCTCTACGAGATCATCACGGACCTGGGCTGGGTCGACCAGCTCCAGTCGGTCGTCCTGCCTTCGCTGGTCGCCGCCTTCGGCGTGTTCTTCATGCGCCAGTACCTGATCGAGGCACTCCCGGTGGAGCTCGTGGAGGCGGCCAGGGTGGACGGCGCCCACAGCCTCCGCATCATCTGGCACGTGGTGTTCCCGGTGGCACGGCCGGCGATGGCGGTCCTCGGGATGCTCGTCTTCGTCCAGGCCTGGAACGACTTCTTCTGGCCGTTCATCGCGCTGACCCCCGACGGCAACCCGACCCTGCAGGTCGCCCTGGCCGGCCTCGGGGCGGGCAACCACACGGTCGACCAGGCCGTCGTGCTGACCGGCGCGCTCATATCCACGCTGCCGCTGCTGCTGGTCTTCGCCGTCCTCGGCAGGCACATCGTGGGCGGCATCACCGCCGGCGCCGTCAAGAACTGACGGCGCCCTGACGACACCATCCGGCACCCCTCCATCCGAGCCTGCGTTGGGAGCGCTTTCCCATGACCGTGCCCGAGACCCGGCCACCCGGCCCCTCACCGCCACCCGCACCTTCCCGTCCGGTTTCCTCTGGGGCACGGCCACCGCCGCGTACCAGATCGAAGGCGCCGCCCGCGAGGACGGCCGGACCCCCTCCATCTGGGACACCTTCTCGCACACCCCCGGCAAGGTCTTCGCGGGCCACACCGGTGACGTGGCCGTGGACCACTACCACCGGTTCGCCGAGGACGTCCGCCTGATGTCCGAACTCGGCCTGGGGGCCTACCGGTTCTCCGTCTCCTGGTCGCGCGTCCAGCCGGCCGGCCGGGGCCCCGCCGGCCGGAAGGGCCTGGACTTCTACCGCCGGCTCGTCGACGAGCTGCTCGCGGCGGGCATCGAGCCGGCGCTCACGCTCTACCACTGGGACCTGCCCCAGGACCTGGAGGACGCGGGGGGCTGGCCGGAGCGCGGGACCGCCGAGCGGTTCGCCGAGTACGCGGGGCTCGTTGCCGATGCCCTCGGGGACCGGGTGAAGCGCTGGACGACGCTGAACGAGCCCTGGTGCAGCGCGTTCCTCGGCTACGGCTCCGGCGTCCACGCCCCGGGACGGACCGATCCGGTCGCCGCCCTGCGCGCGGCCCACCACCTCAACCTGGGCCACGGCCTCGCCGTCCAGGCCCTGCGGGCCTCGCTGCCCGGCGACGCCCAGCTCGCGGTCTCCCTCAACCTCCACGCGGTCCGCCCCCTGACCCCCCGCGCCGAGGACCGGGAGGCGGCCCGCCGCATCGACGCCGTCGGCAACCGGATCTGGCTGGGGCCGATGCTGGAGGGCGCGTACCCCCAGGACCTGTTCGCGGACACCTCGCACCTGACCGACTGGTCCTTCGTCCGGGACGGCGACACCGCGACGATCCACCAGCCGCTGGACCTCCTCGCCGTGAACTACTACACCCCGACGGTCGTCTCCCGGGTCGCGGAGGGCGCCGAGCGGCCGCAGGACGACGGCCACGGCGACAGCGAGCACTCGCCCTGGCCCGGCGCGGACGGCGTCGCCTTCCACCGGGCGCCGGGCGAACGCACGGCGATGGGCTGGCCGGTCGACCCGGACGCGCTCTACGACCTGCTCACCGGCACCGCCGCCCGCTATCCCGGGCTGCCGCTCGTCGTCAGCGAGAACGGCGCCGCGTACGAGGACGAGGTCGGCCCCGACGGCACGGTGCACGACCCGCGGCGCGCCGCCTACGTCCACGCGCACCTCGAAGCCGTGCACCGGGCGATCACGGACGGGGCGGACGTGCGCGGGTACTTCCTCTGGTCCCTGCTCGACAACTTCGAGTGGGCCTACGGCTACGCCAAACGTTTCGGCGCCGTCCACGTCGACTACGGCACGCTGGAGCGCACGCCCAAGTCGAGCGCGCACTGGTACTCCCGCGTCGCCCGGACGGGACGGCTGCACGCCCCCGGCGAGGCGTGACCCGCGGACGGCTCACACGGCCCGGCGGAAGGGCAGGCGGGCGGGGTCGGCGATGATCCGCTGCACGGTCGACCACGCCGCGCCCAGTACCGGTCCGCGGCGCCCCAGGGCGGAGGGCCGTACCGCTTCGGGGGTCCAGGGCCTGACGGTGACCCGGGCGGCCAGTTCGGCGCGTACGGGCGGGAGGAGCCAGTCGGCGAGTTCGGCGTAGGCACCGCCCAGGACCAGGCCGTCCGGGTCGATCAGGTCCACCGCCGGGACGAGGGCGAGGCCCAGGGCCCGTCCGGCGCGGTCCAGGGCGCGCAGGGTCGCCGCGTCCCCGGCGCCCGCCCGCTCGGCCAGTACGGCCACCGGGTCGTGGGCGCCCGCCAGCCCGGCCTCGCGCAGCACGGCGGCTTCGCCCGCGTACTGCTCCAGGCAGCCGCGTGCCCCGCAGGGACACGGTGCGCCCTCCGGGTGGACGGGCAGGTGGCCGAGTTCGCCGGCGAAGCCGCGGGCGCCCCGGAACAGCCGGCCGTCGATGACCAGTGCGGCGCCGATCCCCGCCTCGGCGGAGACGTGGACGAAGGTCTCGGCGGGGTGTCCCAGGTGCCGCTGTTCGGCGAGCGCGCCGAGGTTGGCCTCGTTCTCCGGCTCGGGCACGGTGGCGGGGTCGGGCCAGTGGTCGGCGGGGCGCACGGCCCGCCAGCCGAGGTTGGGGGCGTGGGCGACCAGTCCGCCCGGGTCGTTCGGCACCACCCCCGGCACGGCGAGGACCCGGCCCTCGACACGCAGGCCGAGGGCGGCGGCCTCGGACTCCGCGTCGGCGCCGAGCGCGGCGGCCTCCTCCAGCACCCGTGCGGCCGGCCGGCCCGCGTTGGCCCGTTCCACCCGGCGCCACACCCGGGGTTCGCCGCGCAGGTCCACGACGCACGCGGCGAGGTGGGTGACGCCGATCTCCAGGCCGAGGCCGGCGGGACCCCGGTCGTCGAGGGCCAGGGCCCGTCCGGGGCGGCCGACGCGTCCGCTGGGGGCGGTCTCCGTCTCGGCCAGGGCGGCGCGGCCGATCAGCTCGTCGACCAGGGAGGAGACGGCCGGCCTGGTCAGGCCGGTGTGTCCGGCGACGTCCGCCCGGGAGAGCGGGCCGTGCGCGGCGACCGCGCCGAGCACCGCGGCGAGGTTCTGCCGGCGCATCCCCTGCTGCGAGGCGGGCGCGGTCTCCGGCCCCCCGGCCGGCCTGCCGAGCGCGGTCATCGGCCCCGTCCCTCCTGTCGTTGGTCCGGCGGGACCTCCTGCAGGGCCCGTGCCCGCCGCAGCGTACCGGTGATCCGTTCGAGGGTGTCCTCGTCACGGGGTACGGGGTCCAGCACCCGGCCCTCCGTGGTCCGCCAGCGCCGGGCGACGGCGTCGGCGGGCTCTCCGGTGAGCAGGGCGGCGGCCTGCGCGGCGGCCCCGAGGGCGACCAGTTCCCGTGCCTCGGGCACCTGGACGGCCCGGCCGGACAGCCGCAGGACCGTCTGCTGCCAGGCCCTGCCCGCGGCTCCGCCGCCGATCAGCAGCAGGGGTTCGCCGGCGGCGGGGTCCTCGCCTCCGGCGCGCAGTACGTCGTCCAGGGCCGTGAGCAGGGCGTGGGCGGCCCCGTCGTAGGCGGCCTGGAGGAGCTGTCCCGGGGTGGTGTCGTGGCGCAGGCCGTGGACCAGGCCGGAAGCGCCCGGGAGGTCCGGGGTGCGCTCGCCGTCGAGGTAGGGAAGCACCACCACCGTGCCGCCCGCCTCGACGTCCTCGCGGTCGCGTCCGACGAGGGCGGCGAAGCGGTCGACGGCGAGGGAGCAGTTGAGCGTGCAGGCGAGCGGCAGCCAGCCGCCGAGGGCGTCGGCGAAGCCGGCGACGGTTCCGTTCGGGTCGGCGGGCCGGGTCCGGCCGACGGCGTAGACGGTGCCCGAGGTGCCGAGGCTCAGGACGGGCCGGCCGGGGGTGAGGCCCAGCCCGAGGGCGGCTGCCATGTTGTCGCCGGTGCCGGTGGCGACGAGGGCGCCCTCGCGCAGCGGTGTTCCGGACCGGACGAGGCCCGCCCGGGCGCCGGGCGGGAGGACTTCCGGCAGCAGGGCGGGGTCGAGCCCGATCCGGGCGAGGACCTCCGGGTCGTAGCCGTCGGGGCCCCACCAGCCGGTACCCGACGCGTCACCGCGGTCCGTCACCGCCTCACCGGTCAGCCGCTCCGTCAGGAAGTCGTGGGGCAGCCGGACCGCGGCGACGCGGTCGGCGGCGGCGGGCTCCCGCCCGCGCAGCCAGGCCCACTTGGCGGAGGTGAAGGCGGCCGTCGGGACGCTGCCGGTACGGCGGGCGAGCTCTGCCGGGCCGAAGGCGGCGGCGAGTGCGGCGGCCTGGGGGGCGGAGCGGACGTCGTTCCAGAGCAGTGCCGGGCGCACCGGCCGGCCGGCCGCGTCGAGGGTGACCAGGCCGTGCTGCTGGCCGGCGACCGAGCAGGCGGCGGCCCGGTCCGCCCAGCCGGTGGCCGCCGTGGCCGCGCCG
>NZ_JZWV01000129.1 GCF_000966975.1 Streptomyces katrae
CTGTTCGGGGTCGCTCTCGCGTGCGGGGCCGGCGCTGACGGTGTGCGCGGCGCGGCCCTCGCCGAGGACGGCGCCGGTCTCCACGTCGACGGCGAGGGCCTTGGTGGACTGGGTGGAGCTGTCGACACCGATCACGACGCGCTGTGCGGGCATGGGGTCCCTCCGGTGGGGTTCCTTCTGGGGTCTCCGCATACTAATTTGTTTTTCGCCATTACAAATAGACCTCGGCCCGGATCCGGAGTGCCTCATGACCAGCGACCCGCTCGCCCCCACCCCCGCGCACAGGTTCACCTTCGGCCTGTGGACCGTCGGCTGGCAGGGGCGGGACCCCTTCGGCGACGCCACCCGGCCCGCCCTCGACCCGGTCGAGAGCGTGCACCGGCTGGCCGCGCTCGGCGCCTACGGGGTCACGTTCCACGACGACGACCTGATCCCCTTCGCCTCCGGCGACGCCGCCCGTGAGCAGGCGGTCAAGCGCTTCCGCACCGCACTCGACACGGCCGGGCTGAAGGTGCCGATGGCCACCACCAACCTCTTCACCCACCCGGTGTTCAAGGACGGCGCGTTCACCGCCAACGACCGCGGCGTACGCCGGTACGCGCTGCGCAAGACCATCCGCAACATCGACCTGGCGGTGGAGCTCGGCGCCTCGGTCTACGTCGCCTGGGGCGGCCGCGAGGGCGCGGAGTCGGGGGCGGCGAAGGACGTGCGCACGGCCCTCGACCGGCTGAAGGAGGCCTTCGACCTGCTGGGCGAGTACGTCGAGGAACAGGGCTACGACCTGCGCTTCGCGATCGAGCCCAAGCCCAACGAGCCGCGCGGGGACATCCTGCTGCCCACCATCGGCCACGCCCTGGCCTTCATCGACGCGCTGGAGCGGCCCGAGCGGGTCGGCCTCAACCCGGAGGTCGGCCACGAGCAGATGGCCGGGCTGAACTTCCCGCACGGCATCGCCCAGGCCCTGTGGCACGGCAAGCTGTTCCACATCGACCTCAACGGCCAGAGCGGGATCAAGTACGACCAGGACCTGCGCTTCGGCGCGGGCGACCTGCGCCAGGCCTTCTGGCTGGTCGACCTGCTGGAGTCGGCGGGCTACGAGGGCCCGCGCCACTTCGACTTCAAGCCGCCGCGCACGGAGGACGGCGAGGGCGTCTGGGCCTCGGCGGCCGCCTGCATGCGCAACTACCTGCTCCTGGCGCAGCGCGCCCGGGCCTTCCGGTCGGATCCGGAGGTCCAGGCCGCGCTCGCCGCCTCCCGGCTGCCCGAACTCGCCCTCCCCACGGCCGAGGACGGTCTGGCCGGGCTGCTGGCCGACCGGTCCGCCTTCGAGGGGTTCGACGTCGATGCGGCCGCCCGCCGCGGCATGGCCTTCGAACAGCTGGACCAGCTGGCCCTGGAACACCTCCTCGGCGCCCGCTGACCCGAAGCTGCGGAGCGGAGGCAGCCGGCTCCCGGACCCGGCGAATGTTAGCGCTAACAATTACTGGGGCAAGGATCGCGCACAGACCCTTGACGGCGCTCTTGTGAGCGTTAACACTCAGGATCGCCAGGCCGGGGACCGCCCGCCCACACGGGCTTCGCACCGTGCGAGGACGCCGCTCCCGGCCGGCCCCGCCCTGCCGTCCCCGGCCGTCCCTGCCGGGGGCGCGCCGTGCCGGTCGCGGACCATCACTGGAGGAACTGTGT
>NZ_JZWV01001102.1 GCF_000966975.1 Streptomyces katrae
GCGCTTTCCCTTTCCGGCGGTTCCGACTCTATCAGATCCTTTCGGGCCTGACTCCCAGTCAGCGGGATTTGCCTTCCGGGCTGTTGGGCCCTTCCGGCGAGTGAGACAGTAGCGGATTCCTTGCCCCCGAAGCCAATCGGCGGCTGCGTCCTGGAACACGGATTCCTCATTCGCAAATACGCATGAAAACGAGACGACAGAGAGCGTCGTTCGTTCGAATGAGTAGTGCGGGATGGCTGTCCGGGGACCGACCGGAGTCGGCGCTCACGTCGGACAACTCGAAGAACCTTACGGATCTGGAACGGACGTGTCAACCCCGCCGGGCCGTCCTGCGAAACTCACGCCGTCCTCATGTCCCAAGGGCTACGCTGCCTCACATGACCACGCATGCACGCAAGCTCAGCCTTCGTTGGTGGCCCGCCTGACGGCGGCCGACCTCCGACACGAGCACGCATGCGCTCACGGCCGCCGCTCCGGCGGCCGTTTCCGTTTCTCCCCTCCCGGGAGTGGCCGGGCCGCCCGACGCGGCGGTCCCGACACCACACCGCAGGACACGAGGGAGAGACAGGACATGACGAGGATCTTCAGCGGGATCACCCCGTCCGGGCACCTGACGCTGGGCAACTACCTGGGGGCCCTGCGGCAGTGGGTCGCGGCCGAGCACTCGCCCTCGGACGCCCTGTTCTGTGTGGTCGACCTGCACGCCCTGACCGTGGAGCACGATCCGGCGCGGCTGCGCCGGCTCACCCGGCAGAACGCGACGCTGTTCCTGGCGGCCGGGCTGGATCCACGGCGGTGCACCCTCTTCGTCCAGAGCCATGTCGCCGAGCACACCCGGCTGTCCTACCTCCTGGAGTGCACCGCCACCGACGGGGAGCTCCGGCGGATGATCCAGTACCGGGAGAAGGCGGCGAAGGCCGAGGCGGCCGGGCAGGGCGTACGGCTGTCGCTGCTGACGTATCCGGTGCTGATGGCCGCCGACATCCTGGCCTACGCGGCGGACGAGGTGCCGGTGGGCGAGGACCAGCGGCAGCACGTGGAGCTGACCCGGGACCTGGCGGTGCGGTTCAACCAGCGGTACGGGCACACCTTCACCGTGCCGAAGGCGACGCTGCCCACCGTGGGCGCGCGGGTCATGGACCTCCAGGACCCGACGTCGAAGATGGGGAAGTCCAGTGAGAACACGGCCGGCATCGTCTACCTCCTCGACGAACCGGCGGTCATCACCAAGAAGGTGATGCGGGCCGTGACGGACAGCGGCGAGGGTGGGGTGGTCTACGACCGGGCCACGCGGCCCGGGGTGGCGAACCTGCTGGACGTCCTGGCCGCGTGTACGGGAGGGGACCCGGAGAAGCTGGCCGAGGGGTACGCGCAGTACGGGCCGTTGAAGCGGGACGTCGCCGAGGCCGTGGTGGAGCTGCTGCGGCCGCTGCGGGAGCGGCACGCCGGGCTGGCAGCCGATCCGGGCGAGGTGGAGCGGGTGCTGCGGGAGGGCGCGGAGCGGGCGCGGGCCATCGCGCGGCCGGTGGTGGACCGGGCGTACGAGGCCATCGGGCTGCTGGCGCCCTGAAGGGGAGGAGGGCCGGCCCGGGTTCGGGCGGGGCCGGCCCTCCTTCCGTCTTCCGTACGTCAGCTGTTGCCGGTGGCGAGTTCGCGGCTGCGGTCGCGGGCCGCTTCGAGGGCGGCGATGAGGGCCGCCCGTACGCCGTGCTTCTCCAGCTCGACGATGGCGTTGATCGTCGTACCGGCCGGGGAGGTGACGGCCTCGCGGAGCTTGACCGGGTGTTCGCCGCTGTCACGGAGCATCACGGCGGCTCCGATGGCGGCCTGGACGATGAGGTCGTGGGCCTGGGCGCGGGGCAGGCCCAGCAGGATGCCCGCGTCGGTCATGGCTTCGACGAGGAAGTAGAAGTAGGCCGGGCCGGAGCCGGACAGGGCGGTGGCCGCGTCCTGCTGGGACTCGGGGACGCGCAGGGTCTTGCCGACGCCGCCGAAGATCTCCTCGGTGTGGGCGAGGTGCTCGGCGGTGGCGTGGCTGCCGGCCGAGATGACGGACATGGCCTCGTCCACGAGGGCGGGGGTGTTCGTCATGACGCGGACGACGGGGGTGCCGGGGGCCAGCCGCTCCTCGAAGAAGGCGGTGGGGATGCCTGCGGCGCCGCTGATGACGAGGCGGTCGGCGGGGACGTGCGGGGCGAGCTCCTCGAGGAGCTTGCCCATGTCCTGCGGCTTGACGGTGAGGATGAGGGTGTCGGCGCGCTTGGCGGCTTCGGCGTTGCTGACGGCCTCGACGCCGTAGCGGGAGTGGAGTTCGGCGGCGCGCTCGGGGCGGCGGGCGGTGACGAGCAGCTTGGCCGGGGGCCGGCCGCCGCGGATCATGCCGCTGAGCAGGGCCTCGCCGATCTTGCCGGTACCGAGGACCGCGACTGTCTGGGTCATGCCCTATTCACCTCGTCGAACGAACGGACCTTCAGGACTCACGCCCTCATCCTCGCACCCGTCCACGTGACGGGGAGGGGGTGTCCGCTCCGTGGTCAGGGCGTGCGGCGGCGGAGGGTGGCGGCGCCGAGGGCGAGGACGAGCAGGGCGCAGGCGGCGACGACGACGGTGTCACGGACGAAGTCGGCGGTCATGTCGGTGTGGGTGAGGACCTGGGTCATGCCGTCGACGGCGTAGGACATGGGCAGGACGTCGGAGAGGGCGGAAAGGACGGGCTGCATGCTGTCGCGGGCCGCGAAGAGTCCGCACAGGAGCAGCTGGGGGAAGATCACGGCCGGCATGAACTGGACGGCCTGGAACTCGGACGCGGCGAAGGCGGAGACGAACAGGCCGAGGGCGGTGCCGAGGAGGGCGTCGAGCAGGGCGACGAGCAGGAGCAGCCAGGGGGAGCCGATGACGTCGAGGCCGAGGAACCAGAGGGCGAGGCCGGTGGCGAGGAGGGACTGGACGACGGCGACGGCGCCGAAGGCGAGGGCGTAGCCGGCGATGAGGTCGGCCTTGCCGAGGGGCATGGCGAGGAGGCGTTCGAGGGTGCCGGAGGTGCGTTCGCGGAGGGTGGCGATCGAGGTCACGAGGAACATCGTGATGAGGGGGAAGATCCCGAGGAGGGAGGCGCCGATGCTGTCGAAGGTGTGCGGGCTGCCGTCGAAGACGTAGCGGAGCAGGGTCAGCATCAGGACGGGGACCAGCAGCATCAGGGCGATGGAGCGCGGGTCGTGGCGCAGCTGGCGCAGGACGCGGGCGGCGGTGGCGAGGGTGCGGGCGCCGTTCATCGCGGGGTCTCCGTTTCGAGGGTGCCGGTCGGGGATTCGGCTCGTGCGTCCGCTCGTGCGTCCGCTCGTGCGTTCGCTTCGTCGACGAGGCGGAGGAAGCCTTCCTCGACGGTGGCGCCGTGGGTGCGGGTGCGGAGGGCTTCGGGGGTGTCCTGGGCGAGGATGCGGCCCTCGCGCATGAGGAGCAGGTCGTGGCAGCGCTCGGCCTCGTCCATGACGTGGGAGGAGACGAGGATCGTGACGCCGCGGGTCTCGGTGATCTCGTGGAAGAGGTTCCACAGGTCGCGGCGCAGGACGGGGTCGAGGCCGACGGTGGGTTCGTCGAGGACGAGCAGCTCGGGGGTGCCGAGGAGGGCGACGGCGAGGGAGACGCGGCTGCGCTGGCCGCCGGAGAGTTTTCCGGCGAGGGCGGTGGCGCGGCCGGTGAGGTCGACGTCGGCGATGGCGCGGTCGACCGCGGCACGGCGGCGGTCGGCTGCGGCGCGGCCCGGGTCGAGGACGGCGGCGAAGTAGTCGAGGTTCTGCCGGACGGTGAGGTCGTCGTAGACGGAGGGGGCCTGGGTGACGTAGCCGATGCGGGAGCGGAGTTCGGGGTGGCCGGCGGGGCGGCCGAGTACGTCGAGGGTGCCGGTGACGTGGGCCTGGGTGCCGACGACGGTCCGCATGAGGGTGGACTTGCCGCAGCCGGAGGGGCCGAGGAGGCCGGTGATGCGGCCGCGGGGGACCTCGAAGGCGATGGCGTCGAGGACGGTGCGGGGCCGGCGGCCGGTGCCGCGGCGGACGGTGAGGCCGCGGGCGTGGACGGCGGGAGGCGGCTCCTCCGGGGGGTTATTCATCATGCGATGAATAATGCTCCCGGCGGTGCCTGGGCGTCAATCGGCCGGACGTTTCCGGGGTCGGGGGTTACTTCTTGCGCTTGGGGCGGCGGCGGGCGGCCGGGTTGCCCGTACGGGTGCTGCGTCGGCGCTCGTACTCGGCGGCGGCGCGCTCGTACTCGGTGCGGTGGAGCTTCTCGCCCGGGGCCTCGGTGAGGCTGCGCAGGAAGTACGCGAGGAGGGAACCGATGAAGCCGATCGCCTTCAGGCCCTTGAGGGCGGCCTCGTCGGAGGACGGGGCGGGGCGGCGGCCGAAGGACTCCCAGGTCTTGGCGAAGGCGATGGCGGTGGCGATCGCGAAGAGCACGATCACGGAGATGCTGAGGAAGGGGCCGACGTTGCCGATCTCCAGGCCCTCGTAGGCGAGGCGCAGGAGGTAGGCCCCGGCGGCGGCGCCGACGAGCGAGCCGGCGGCGAGGGCGGCGCGGCGCAGGGCGTAGCCGTCCGTGTGGTCCACCCAGCTGGTGCCGAAGAACCGGATCGGCTCGGGCTGCGGGCCGGCGGGCGGCTCGGCCGGCGCGGCGGGGCTCTGGCTCTGGTCTCGCTGCTCTTCGCTCACACCCGCGATTATCCCCCGGGGGCCGGAACCCGCCGGGGGTGTCTCACCTGGCAGAACGGTGAACGGCTCAGCCGCAGTGGGGGGCGACGTAGCCGTCGGAGCCGGTGTGGACGTAGGCGTCGGAGACGAAGCGGCCGTTGCCGACGCAGTCCCAGAGGTCCGTGGTCCCGTACGGCCCCGAGACGGTCGTGCCGGAGCACTGGCAGCGGATCGTCACGTAACCGCCGGCCGGGATGGAGTCGATGATCGGGTAGTTGGTGCCCGGTCCGCTGCGCACGTTGACCCGGTAGCCGGGCGCGGTCGGGAAGGTCGGGCCCGCGTCGCCGGAGAGGCTCTGGACTTGGCTTGATTCGTTCTCTACGGACATGTGAAGTCTCCCCCCATGGGTGTTGCACTGCGCAACGCGCGCAGGGTAGCAAGCCCTTGGATGTTGCCATGGGCCATCGGCTAGGCTCCGTCGGGGGTGGTGAGCGGTGCAGTCGCGGCGCGCGGACTACGCCGGGTTTCCGGAGTACGCCGGGCAGTACCGGCTCGAATCCGTGCTCGGCTCCGGTGGCATGGGCGTCGTCCATCTGGCCGCCTCCAGTTCGGGGCTGAAACTCGCCGTCAAGGTCGTGCACGCGCAGCACGCCGTGGACCCCGAGTTCCGGGCGCGGTTCCGGCAGGAGGTCGCGGCCGCGCGCCGGGTGAGCGGGGCTTTCACCGCTCCCGTCGTCGACGCCGACCCGGACGCCGAGCGGCCGTGGATGGCCACCCTGTTCATCGACGCGCCGACCCTCTCCGAACGGGTACGGGAGCGCGTGCTCGACGCCGGTGAGCTGACCCGGCTCGCGGCCGGGCTGGCGGAGGCGCTGCGGGACATCCACCGGGCCGGGGTGGTGCACCGGGACCTGAAGCCGAGCAACGTGCTGATGGCGCCGGACGGGGTGCGGGTCATCGACTTCGGCATCTCGCGCCCGGCCGACAGCGACCTGCGGACCGAGACCGGCAAGCTGATCGGGACGCCGCCGTTCATGGCGCCGGAGCAGTTCCAGCGGCCGCGCGAGGTGGGGACGGCCGCGGACGTGTTCGCGCTGGGTGCGGTGCTGGTGCACGCGGCGACCGGGCGCGGGCCCTTCGACTCCGACAGCCACTACCTCGTGGCGTACCAGGTCGTGCACAGCGAACCGGACCTGACCGGGCTGCCGGCCCGGCTGGTGCCGATCGTCGCGCGGTGCCTGGCGAAGGATCCGGCCGAGCGGCCGACCGCCGAGGCGCTGATCGCTGAGATGCGCGCCGTGGCGTACCCGACGGGCGAGGACACCCAGGCGTTCATACCGCAGCCCCGGCGGCCGGTGGCGGACGAGGAGCCGACCCACCAGCGGCGGCAGATCGCGACGGAGGAGCCGCCCGCCGCGCGCCGGCGCCGGATCCGGCCGGCGCTGCTGGCGGCCGGGCTCGGCGCCCTGCTCACGGCGGGGGCGGCCGGCGGGTACCTGTGGTGGGCCGCCGGCCCGGACGGGCCCGGCCGGCCCGCCGCCCACGCGTCGGCGGACCCGGGCACGGCTTTCACCCCGTGGTCGGTCTCGCCGGGCACGCCCCCGGTGTCCTGCTCGGCGGCGGGCGACGGCCTGTTCTGCTCGGGACCCGGTCTGGCGGCCGCCCGGCTCGGCCGGGCCGACGGAGCGACGGCCTGGGCCGTACGCGCGAACGCTCCCTCGTTCGGCGTGTCCAGCAGCACCGCCCCGTCGTACGCGGCCGGAGCGGTCGTGGTGGTGGCACCCGGAAGCCAGCTGCTCCAGGTGCTGGAGCCGGGCACGGGCGCCGAGCGGTGGCAGCGGAAGCTGTCCGCCGGCACGCGCGTGGTGACGGCGGACCCGTACGTGGTCACGGTGGCGGCGGACGGCACGGTCACCGCCCTCGACGGAGCCGGCGGGACCCAGAAG
>NZ_JZWV01001103.1 GCF_000966975.1 Streptomyces katrae
CCAAAAAGGGGACCCGCCACATCGCCGGCGCCGCCGCCGGGTCGGAGTGGTGGGGCGGGGCCGGAGGGGCGGGCGCGCCCGTGCTCTACACCGCGACGACGGACGCCGACGGCGGTACGACGCAGCTCACCGAGATCGATCCGGCCACCGGTGCCGTGCGCTGGCAGACCCGGGCCTCCGGAGACCTGCGGCCGATCGGCGTGGCCCGCGGCGCGCTGTACCTGCTCGACAACGCCGCCGTCGTCCGGACGGCCGGGATCGCACGGGTGGACACGGTCACCCACGCCATGCG
>NZ_JZWV01001104.1 GCF_000966975.1 Streptomyces katrae
GCCCGCTCAGAGATGTGTATAAGAGACAGGTGTACGCCTTCGGCACGCGGGGCGGCCTCGTGGCGATCGGCGGGGAGAAGGAGCTGTGGCGGCTGGAGACGGGCGCGTCGTTCGCCTCCCGGCCGGTGTTCGCGGACGGACGGGTCTACCTGGCCGCCTCGGACGGCCGCCTCCTCGCCGTCGACGCCGGCGCGGGCAGGCTCGTCGGCCAGACCAAGCCGCGCATGGCCGCCACCCCGGGCACCTTCAGCGCCACCCTCCCGGCCCCCGTCGTAGCCGACGGCCGGGTGTACGCCTCCGCCCCCGACGGCACGGTGTTCGCCCAGGACGCGCGGAACCCCGCCGGGTGGTGACACCCGGCGGGGCTCCTTCGTACTAGCCCAGCTTCGAGACGTCGCGGACCGCGCCCTTGTCGGCGCTGGTGGCCATCGCGGCGTAGGCGCGGAGTGCCGCCGAGACCGTGCGCTCGCGGTTCTTCGGGGCGTAGACGCCGCCGAGGGCCTCGTGGCGGGCGGCCAGGGTGACCTCGTCGACCAGGAGCTCGATCGAGCGGTTGGGGATGTCGATGCGGATCCGGTCGCCGTCCTCGACGACGGCGATGTCGCCGCCCGAGGCCGCCTCCGGGGAGGCGTGGCCGATGGAGAGGCCCGAGGTGCCGCCGGAGAAGCGGCCGTCGGTCACCAGCGCGCAGACCTTGCCGAGGCCGCGGCCCTTGAGGAAGGAGGTCGGGTAGAGCATCTCCTGCATGCCGGGGCCGCCGCGCGGGCCCTCGTAGCGGATGACGACGACGTCACCGGGCTGGATCTCCTTGCGGAGGATCTTGTCCACGGCCTCGTCCTGCGACTCGCAGACGACGGCCGGGCCCTCGAAGGTCCAGATCGACTCGTCGACGCCGGCCGTCTTGACGACGCAGCCGTCGGCGGCGATGTTGCCGCGCAGGACGGCGAGGCCGCCGTCCTTGGAGTACGCGTGCTGCACGGAGCGGATGCAGCCGCCCTCGGCGTCGAGGTCGAGGGTCTCCCAGCGCTCGGACTGGGAGAACGCGGTGGCGGAGCGCTTGCAGCCGGGGGCCGCGTGCCACAGCTCCATGGCCTCCTCGGACGCCGTGCCGGAGCGGGCGTCCCACTTGGCGAGCCAGTCCTCCAGGCCCTTCGAGTGGACGGTGGTGACGTCCTTGTTGAGGAGCCCGCCGCGGTGCAGCTCGCCGAGGATGGCGGGGATGCCGCCGGCGCGGTGCACGTCCTCCATGTAGTACGTGCCGCCGGGGGCGACGTTCGGGGCGACCTTGGCCAGGCAGGGGACGCGGCGCGAGACGGCGTCGATGTCCTTGAGGTCGTAGTCCAGGCCCGCCTCCTGCGCGGCGGCCAGCAGGTGCAGGATCGTGTTGGTCGAGCCGCCCATGGCGATGTCCAGGGCCATGGCGTTCTCGAAGGCCTCGCGGGTGGCGATGTTGCGCGGCAGGACGGACTCGTCGCCGTCCTCGTAGTAGCGCTTGGTGATCTCCACGACCGTGCGGCCGGCGTCCTCGTACAGGGCGCGGCGGGCGGTGTGCGTGGCGAGGACGGAGCCGTTGCCGGGGAGGGCCAGGCCGATGGCCTCGGCGAGGCAGTTCATCGAGTTGGCGGTGAACATGCCGGAACAGGAGCCGCAGGTCGGGCAGGCGTTCTCCTCGATGCGCAGGATGTCCGCGTCCGAGACGTTCTCGTTGGAGGCGTCGACCATGGCGTCGATCAGGTCGAGCTTGCGGACGGTGCCGTCGACGAGGGTGGCCTGGCCGGCCTCCATCGGGCCGCCGGAGACGAACACGACGGGGATGTTGAGGCGCATCGCGGCCATCAGCATGCCCGGGGTGATCTTGTCGCAGTTGGAGATGCAGATCAGCGCGTCGGCGCAGTGCGCCTCGACCATGTACTCGACGCTGTCCGCGATCAGGTCGCGGGAGGGCAGGGAGTACAGCATGCCGGCGTGGCCCATGGCGATGCCGTCGTCGACGGCGATCGTGTTGAACTCGCGCGGGATGGCGCCGGCGGCGCGGATGGCGTCGGAGACGATGCGGCCGACCGGGGCGAGGTGGGTGTGGCCGGGGACGAACTCGGTGAAGGAGTTGGCGACCGCGATGATCGGCTTGCCGATGTCCTCGCTCGCTACGCCCGACGCGCGCATCAGCGCACGAGCGCCTGCCATGTTGCGGCCGTGGGTGACGGTGCGGGACCTCAGCTCGGGCATGCGGTTTCACTCCCCATGGGTGCGGCTGTACGGTCAGCCGCGAATGTGGATATGGCTCGGTTACGAGGCTACGCCCACCGCCCGCGATCCGGACGCCCAGTCCGGATGCCGGGACGGCGGGGTCGCTCCTCGGTCACGGTGCCGCTCGGTCCCCGGGCCGCTCGGTCCCCGGCCTCCCGGTCACGCCTCCGTCAGGTAGCGCTGCAGGGTCGGGGCCACCAGCGCGACGATCTCCTCCGGGTCCGCCGACGCCAGGGGCTCGATCTGCACCACGTACCGCACGAAGGCGATCCCGATCAGGTGCGAGGCGGCCAGCTCGGCCCGGAAGGTCGGCTCCGGGACGTCGAGGTCGGCGGCTACCCGCTCCAGGACCCGCCGCAGGATCAGGCCCCGCAGCACCTTCGCGGCCGCCTCATGGGTGAGCGCCGAGCGGATCACGGCGAGCAGCGGGGCGCGCGTGGCCGGGTTCTCCCACACGCCCAGGAAATAGCGGGCCAGCCGCTCCCCGATCCCGTCCGGGCCCTCGCCGACCACGGCGGGGACCACCAGGGCGGGCTCCATGGTGACCTCGATGGCGGCGGCGAACAGGTCGTCCTTGCTGCCGAAGTAGTGGTGCACGAGCGCCGGGTCCACCCCGGCCACCTTCGCGATGCCGCGCACGGAGGTCTTGTCGTACCCGCGCTCCGCGAACACCTCGCGGGCGGCGAGGCGGATCCGCTCCTGGGTGCCCGGGCCCTCCTCGGCCTCGTCCTGCCGGGGCCGCCCGGGACCGCGCCGCCGCCGGACGGGCTCGGCGCCGCTCATCGGGACCCGACCGCCAGGTGCCGGCGGGTGAAGGCCAGGGCCTCGGCGAGGTCGGCCTCACGCTCGGCGGAGGACATGGCGCGCCGCGTGTTGACCTCGATGACGATGTGCCCGTCGAAGGAGCTGCGGGCCAGGCCCGTCAGCAGCTCCGCGCAGGGCTGCGTACCCCGTCCGGGGACGAGGTGCTCGTCCTTCGCGGAGCCGTTGCCGTCGGCGAGGTGGATGTGGGCCAGCCGCTCCCCCATCCGGTCGATCATCGCGGAGGCGTCGGTGCGGGCGGTGGCGGTGTGCGAGAGGTCGACGGTGAAGTGCCGGTAGTCGTCCTTGGTCACGTCCCACTCGGGCGCGTACGCGAGCATCTCGCGGTCGCGGTAGCGCCACGGGTACATGTTCTCCACGGCGAACCGCACGTCCGTCTCGTCCGCCATCCGCCAGATCCCGCTCACGAAGTCACGCGCGTACTGGCGCTGCCAGCGGAACGGCGGGTGCACGACGACGGTAGACGCCCCCAGCTTCTCGGCGGCCGCCTGGGCCCGCTGGAGCTTGGTCCAGGGGTCGGTGGACCACACCCGCTGGGTGATCAGCAGGCAGGGCGCGTGCACGGCGAGGATGGGCACCTTGTGGTGGTCCGACAGCCGGCGCAGGGCCTCGATGTCCTGACTGACCGGGTCCGTCCAGACCATGACCTCGACACCGTCGTAGCCGAGGCGGGCGGCGATCTCGAAGGCCGTCGCCGTGGACTCCGGGTAGACGGAGGCGGTGGACAGGGCGACTTTCGGGGCACTGCTGCTCGGATTACGGACCACGGAGCCAGATTACGGGCCGCCCGCCCACGGCCCGGTACACAAACCGACTCTCGTCATACTTTTCACATCAACGCGGCTGCGGGAACTGGTGGGGGCTGGTCGGGGTGCATTCGGAGAGCGGGCTCGGTGCGGGACTCGGTTCGGGACTCGGTGCGGGACTGAGCCCGGGCGACACGGCGGCCCTGCTGCTGGCCAAGATCCGTGAGGGCAACGTCTACGCCCGGGCGAGGAAGAGACGTTTCGGGCGGAGCGCCGCCGCCGTCAAGGTGACGGCCCTCGTACTGTCGGCTGCCTCCACCGTCGTCCTGGGCCTGCAGAACCTCAACGCGTGGACCGGCCTGGCCCTGGCGTGCGTGGCACTCGTGACGCTGCTGGGCGCCATCGAGCCGTTCTTCAACTGGCGTTCCCGGTCGGTGCTGATGGAGGAAGCGCAGTACCGCTTCCGGCGGCTCGGCGACGACCTCGAATACCTCGTGGCGTCGACGGCCGCCGACGAGCTCACCTTCGAGCAGCTCGGCGAACTGTTCGCCCGCTACCAGACCATCTGGGACGACCTGAGCCTCACCTGGCTGCAACACCGCCGGGAGGCGGCGCGGACGGGCAACTGACGGAGCGGCAGTTGCCCGGGACGGGCCTGAGGGGCGGTGCCCCACGGGTCGGAATCTCGCCTGAGCGGTCTCAGGGACCGGTTGGGGCTTTCCC
>NZ_JZWV01001105.1 GCF_000966975.1 Streptomyces katrae
CCGCCCGCTGGCCCTCCGTCGTCATCGTGGTCCCGGCCCGGGACGAGGCCGGGGTGCTGCCCCGCAGCCTGCCGTCGCTCCTCGCCCAGGACTATCCCGGCGAGGCCGGCATCGTCCTGGTCGACGACGGCAGCACCGACGGCACCGGCGCCCTCGCCCGCCGCCTGGCCGCCGAGCAGCCCGGCCTCCCCCTCACGGTGCTCACCCCCTCCGACCCCCCGCCCGGCTGGACCGGCAAGCTGTGGGCCCTGCGCCAAGGCATCACGCACGCCACCGGGGGTGCGCCCGGCGCCCCCGAGTACCTGCTGCTCACCGACGCCGACATCGCGCACGAGCCCGACAGCCCCTCGACCTGGTCTCCCAGATGGCCCGCCTGCGCGTCGTCAGCGTCTGGGAGCGGCTGGTCGTGCCCGCCTTCGTGTACTTCTTCGCCCAGCTGTACCCCTTCCGGTGGATCAACCGCCCCGGCACGCGCACCGCCGCGGCCGCCGGGGGCTGCGTCCTGCTGCGCACGGAGGCGGCCGTCCGCGCCGGGGTCCCGGACTCGATCCGCCAGGCCGTGATCGACGACGTCGCGCTCGCCCGGGCGGTCCAGCGCTCCGGCGGGCGGATCTGGCTCGGGCTGGCGGAGCGGGTGGACAGCGTGCGCCCGTACCCGGCCCTGGCCGACCTGTGGCGGATGGTGTCGCGCAGCGCGTACGCCCAACTGCGCCACCAGCCGCTGCTGCTGGCCGGGACGGTGGCCGGGCTGACGCTGGTCTACCTGGTGCCCCCGGCGGCGTTCTTCGCCGGGCTCGCGGGCGGCCGCTCCGCCGTCGCCGCGGCCGGCGGGCTGGCCTGGCTGCTGATGTCCGGCACCTACCTGCCGATGCTGCGCTACTACCGCCAGCCGGCGGCGCTCGCGCCGCTGCTGCCGTTCACCGCACTGCTCTACCTGCTCATGACCGTCGACTCGGCCGTACAGCACTACCGGGGGCGGGGGGCCGCATGGAAGGGCCGTACCTATGCCCGGCCCAGCGATGCCTGAAACCTCCGGACGGCACGAATCCGGGCTGACGGGGCGTCACCCCGGAAGGACATCCGAGCCGTCCGGCGTCATCCGAGGTCACCGCGTTGTGACCGTGCGTCAGTTCCGGATGCGTGCAGGGGCCAACCGGCGAGTACGAGTGCGAACAAGGCGGGGTGCATGTGGCGAATCGTGCACGTGAACGCCAAGTGAAAGCTGTGGCTCTGACCTGCGAATATGCAGGTCAGAGCGGTGTTGGCGACACCTGGCTATGGACCCGGTG
The DNA here is from genome assembly GCF_000966975.1 of Streptomyces katrae. GTDB lineage: Bacteria > Actinomycetota > Actinomycetes > Streptomycetales > Streptomycetaceae > Streptomyces > Streptomyces katrae. Next base: position 1,290 of record NZ_JZWV01001105.1, read on the forward strand.
AAGTCGTGGGCTTAACTTGTCTCCCATGACCTCCCCCCGCTCCACTTATGGCGGCGGTTACTACTCCGCGCCCTCTTTCCCGGACACCCCCATCTACGACTCCCTCGTCGCAGAACGCGGGACTCCGCAGATCGCCCCGATCCGCGTTCCGGCCGCCTACGACACCCCTGGTGCCAGCTACTCGAGCGGTGGGTACCTCCCGGCCCTGGCCTCCTCCATGCCCGCGCTCCCGCCCGCGCCGGCACAGCCGGCACCGTCCCCCGCGTACGGGTACGGCTACCAGCAGCAGCCGGCCGCGCCGGCCCCGATGCCGGTTCCGCTTCAGCACGCGCCGGCCCCCTACGTCCCGCAGCAGCAGCTCCCGCAGCGGGGCGGATTCGTCCCGCAGCCCCAGCCGCAGCAGCCCCGGCCGCTCGCGGCGGGCACCGGGTACGAGGCCATGCGCCCGGCGGCCCCGCGCCCGATGACGGCACCCATGCAGATGGTCGCGCCGGTGCCCACGGCGGTGCCGGCCGCCGCGGCGGTCCCCTCGTACCAGGACCCCTACGGAGGCCAGGGCCAGTACCAGAACCGCGGCTACTGACCGGCCGCGCCCCCGCCCCGCCGGCGGCGGGTTCCGGGACCGGCCGCGGTCGGTCCCGCACCCCGCCGCGGACGGCTCGGGCCCGGGCCCCGCGGCCGGCACACTGTGCCCTGCGCGAAACCCGCTGGGGCGCCGGCACGGGCGGCTGGCAAGATGCCCCCATGTCGAACTTGTACGTCCAGTCCCTCT
>NZ_JZWV01001106.1 GCF_000966975.1 Streptomyces katrae
GTCCAGTCCCTCCACGTCCATCCCGTCAAATCCGTAGGGGGGACCGCTCCCGACGCGATGGCCATGGACCCCTGGGGCCCGGCCGACGACCGCCGGTGGGCCGTGGTGGACCCGACGGGCACGGTCATCACCCAACGCCAGCAGGCGCGGCTGGCCTTGGCCTCGTCGCGTCCGCTGGCCGGCGGCCGGATCGCCCTGTCGGCGCCCGGCATGCCGGACCTCGTCGTGGAGGTGCCGGAGCCCGGCCCGCTGGAGCCGGTCGTGCTGTTCGGCAAGAAGGTCGACACGGTGGTCGCCTCGGCGGCCGCGGCCGAGTGGTTCACCTCCTACCTCGGGGTGCCCGCGCGGCTGGTCCACCTCGACGATCCGGCCGTGCGCCGTCCCGTCGACCCCGACTACGCCCTGCCCGGCGAAACCGTCAGCCTCGCCGACGGCTACCCGGTGCTGCTGGTCACCACCGCCTCGCTGGAGGCCCTCAACGCCCTGATCGCGGAGGGGGACCACCCCGAGGAGGGCCCGCTCCCGATGAGCCGCTTCCGCCCGAACCTGGTGGTCGACGGCCCCCTCGAAGCCTGGGCCGAGGACGGCTGGCGGCGCATCGCGATCGGCGGGGCCGTCTTCCGCGGCGTGCGCGAGTGCGGGCGGTGCATCGTCACCACCACCGACCAGGCCACCGCCGAACGCGGCCGGGAGCCCCTGCAGACCCTGGCCCGCCACCGCCGCATCGGCAAGTCCCTCGCCTTCGGGCGCCTGCTGGTGCCGGTCGTCCCGGGCACGGTGCGCGTGGGCGACGAGGTGCGCGTCCTGGACTGACCTCCCGCTCCGCACCGCCCCCGCCCCCGCCCCTGACCACGGCGGCCGGGCGGGCGCGGGCTCGCGGGCGGGTTCGCGCGCGGAATGACACCTTCGAGGGGCTCCTGCGGCCTGCCGGAACCAACCGGCGGCGCGGGGCCGTTGGAGCATGCGGGACGAACGGACCCCCGCCGGAGCCGGAGCACCGGATCGGGTGAAGGACGTCCCGCGCGTCCCGGAATGCGCGTCCCGCGGGTATGCGGAAGGCTGGGGCGCGCGGACAGACACAGACTGGCATGGGCAGGGGGAGCCGGACCGTGCGGACAGCAATGGGTGTGTGGCGCTGGCGGCGCAATCCGCTGCGCAGGCCGACCGACCTCGTCGAGGCGTGGGTGGCCTGCATCGCGCTGGTGTGCGTGCTGCTGGTGGCTCCGGCCGTCGGCTGGGCCGCCGGCCTCCAGGTGGACGGGATCCTGCAGCGGGCGGCGGCCGAGCAGAGACAGGAGCGGTACCTCGTCCCGGCCGTAGTGGTGCGGCCCGCCGTGGCGGCGGCCGCCCCGGCCGACGGGGGCGGCGAGCCCTCGGCGCAGCGGACGGCGCCCGCGCGGACCACGATCGTGGCCTCGTGGACCGCTCCCGACGGCACCAGCCACGAGGGCGCGGTACCGGCGGCGGAGGAACCGCCGCGCCCGGGCGACCGGTTCCGGATATGGACCGACATCCGGGGCCGGCTCGTGGGGCAGCCCCTCGACCCCGGCGCCGCCTCGTTCCACGCCGCCATGGCCGGGCTGGCCGCCGCGCTCACCTCGGCCGCGCTCGCGGAGACGCTCCGTCGGCTCGTCGTACGAAGGCTCATGCATCGGCGGTACTTGCGTCTGGACCGGGCGTGGGCGGCGGCCGGGCCCGACTGGGGCCGGGCGGGTGCGGGCAGCTGACCTGGCAACTCCCGGGCCCCGCGCGCGCTACGGTGGAACCGCAGGCCCGTCCGGCCGCTTCGGCGCCCGGGAGGGGCCGCGGCCGCTTCAGCCGCTCCGGCCGGTCCGGCAGCGCGAGTACGAGGGTGGGGGCACGGCAGCACGATGGTTCAGGGCACGGTCCAGGTGACGCACGGCGGGGCCTCGCGGTGGCGGAGGCGCTCGGGTGAGTATCCGACGCTGGCCGCCGCCCTCGCGGTGGCGGGCGACGGCGACGTGCTGTCCGTCTCCCCCGGCACCTACCGGGAGAACCTGGTGCTGCGTCATGCCGTGACCCTGCGCGGTCCCGAGGGCGCGGCGGCCGGATCGGTGCGGATCGCCCCGCTCGACGGGGTCGCGCTGACCGTGCGCGCCTCGGCGGTGGTTCAGGACCTCTACCTCGAGGGGGCGGACCGGGCCGCGCCCGCGCTGCTCGTCGAGGAGGGCTCCCCCGAGTTCAGCGACCTGCGGGTGCACACCCGTTCGGCGTCCGGCATCGAGGTGCGCGGCGGGGCCCGACCCCTGGTCCGCCGGTGCACCGTGGAGAACCCGGCCGGGGTGGGGATCTCCGTACTGGACGGCGGCGGCGGGGTGTTCGAGGAGTGCGAGGTGGTCGCCGCCGGTCAGGCCGGGTTCTCGGTGCGCGGCGGGCACCCCCGGCTGGAGCGCTGCCGGATCCACCACGCGATCGGCGCGGGCATCGCCGTCACCGGGGAGGGTTCCGGGCTGGAGGCGCTGGGCTGCGAGGTGTACGAGATCAAGGGCAGCGGGGTGCAGGTCGCGGCCCGGGCCGCCGCCCGTCTCACGGACTGCTCGGTGCACCGCACCTCCGGTGACGGGGTCACCCTCGACACCGATGCGGTCCTGGCGCTCGCCGGGTGCGACATCCACGACATCCCGGAGAACGCCGTCGACCTGCGCTCGCGCTCCGTGCTCACCCTCAGCCGCACCACCGTCCGCCGGTTCGGGCGCAACGGCCTGTCGGTGTGGGACCCGGGGACCAGGGTGGAGGCCGAGTCCTGCGAGATCCACGACAGTACGGGCGACTACCCCGCGGTGTGGATCAGCGACGGGGCCACCGCCTCCCTGGAGTCCTGCCGGCTGCACGACGTGCCGGACGCCCTGTTCGTACTGGACCGGGGTTCGCGTGCCGACGTGGTCGACAGTGATCTGGCGCAGGTGCGCAACACCGCGGTCTCCGTGAGCGACGGCGCGACCGCCAGGCTGGAGGACTGCCGGATCCGCGAGGCGGGCACCGGGGCGTGGTTCCGCGACCACGGCAGCGGCGGCAGCGTGACCGACTGCACCGTCGACGGCGTACAGACCGGGGTGATCGTCACCAAGGGCGCCGACCCGGCCCTGGAGCGGGTCACCGTCACCTCCCCGGCCGAGGCCGGGTTCTACGTGTCGGCGGGCGGCCGGGGCACCTTCACCGACTGCCGGGTGACGGGCAGTTCGGGTTTCGGTTTCCACGTCATCGACGGCTGCCGCAGCACGCTCACCGGCTGCCACACCGAGCGCTGCGCCCGCGGGGGCTACGAGTTCGCGGAGGACGGCCCGCTCGCCGAGGGGTGCACGGGTGACGAGCCGGGCCCCCGGGTCGCGGCGGAGGCGTCCTCCGGCGCCGGGGCACGCCCGGGGGCCCGGACGGTGACGGCCGTGCAGGGCCCGGGGGAACGGCCGCCCGGGGCGGCCGCCGCGGCGCCGCTGCCGGAGCCCCGCCCCCGGGAGGCGGCGGGCCCGGCGGGCCGGGGCGCGGGCGAGGTGCTGGGCCAGCTCGACGCGCTGGTGGGGCTGGACAGCGTCAAGCGCGAGGTGCGGGCCCTCACGGACATGATCGAGGTGGGGCGCAGGCGGCAGCAGGCGGGCCTGAAGGCGGCCTCGGTGCGCCGGCACCTGGTCTTCACCGGCTCCCCGGGCACGGGGAAGACCACGGTCGCCCGGCTCTACGGGGAGATCCTGGCCTCCCTGGGCGTCCTGGAGCGCGGCCACCTGGTGGAGGTGTCCCGGGTGGACCTGGTGGGTGAGCACATCGGGTCCACTGCCATCCGTACCCAGGAGGCGTTCGAGCGGGCGCGGGGCGGGGTGCTGTTCATCGACGAGGCGTACGCGCTGGCGCCCGAGGACTCGGGCCGGGACTTCGGCCGCGAGGCGATCGACACGCTGGTGAAGCTGATGGAGGACCACCGGGACGCGGTGGTGGTGATCGTCGCCGGGTACACGGCGGAGATGGAGCGGTTCCTGACGGTCAACCCGGGTGTGGCGTCGAGGTTCTCACGGACCATCACCTTCGGCGACTACGGTCCGCGGGAGCTGCTGCGGATCGTGGAGCAGCAGGCGGAGGAGCACGAGTACCGGCTGGGCGAGGGCACCGCGCAGGCGCTGCTGGAGTACTTCACGGAGCTGCCCAAGGGCCCGGCCTTCGGCAACGGCCGGACCGCGCGGCAGACCTTCGAGTCGATGGTGGAGCGGCACGCGGGACGGGTGGCGCAGCTGGCGGAGGCGGGGACGGACGAGCTCACCCTGCTGTTCCCGGCGGATCTGCCGGCTCTGCCCGCGCCTTGCTGATGCGCTGGACGGGCAGACCCGCGCCCTCCCCCGCGTCGGGCCGGGCGGCGGCCAGGCGGGCGAGGAGCGCGTCGCGTTCGGCGGTGAAGGCCGGGTCGGCCTGGTAGTCGGCGTGCCGCAGGATCGGCGCGGGCAGGGGGTGGAGGGGGTCGCGTCCGTAGGCCACCGGGTCGGGCAGCGGCCCCCGGTCCACGGGCCCGTCCGCTTCGGCGCCGGTGGGCCGGTCCACTCCGACGGGCCCGCCGATGGGGTCGGTGGCCCGCCACAGGTTGCGCCAGCAGTCGAGGTCGCGGTGCAGGGCGGCCAGGGGTCCGGGGCCGAAGTAGGCGGGGAACCAGCGGCCGTAGAGCCGGGCCAGCGGTGAGCCGTACGTCAGGAGGCCGACCCGGCGGCGGGTGGCGGGCGGCAGCTGCCAGACGGCCGCCGCCGCGAGCACGCTGCCCTGGGAGTGCCCGGAGATGACGAGCCTGCCGCCGGTGCGGGCGGTCCAGCCGGTCATCCGCCAGGTCAGGTCGGGCACGGCCCGCTCGGCGTAGCAGGGCGGGGCGAAGGGGTGGGCGGCGCGCGGCCAGAAGGTGCCGACGTCCCAGAGGATGCCGATGGTGCGGCGGGAGGCGGGGTCGCGGTAGGCGCGCCGGCCCAGGGTGACGAAGGCGGCCATGGCGAAGCCGATGAGCCAGGATCCGCTGTCCTGGGCGGCCCGGGCGGCGGCCGCCAGGAGCGGGTGGGTGTCCCGGGCGGCCTCGGCGGGGACCCGGCCGCCGGCCCAGGCCCCGGCGAGGGCTCCGGCGCCGAGGAGCAGGGTGACCAGGCAGACGGCGCCCACGAACCAGGGGGCGGTGTCGGTCAGCTCGGCGGCCGCCCGCGCCCCGGCGATGCGCCGGCTGCGGTCGGGGTCGGGGACCGCCCCGGGGTACTCGGCGGCGACGGTGGCGGCGGCCCCGCGCCGGGCCACGGCGGCCCGGATCCCGGCCGCGGCGGCGACCAGCGCCAGGGCGAGCAGCAACGGCGGCAGGACGGAGGCCTGCCAGGACAGCAGCACGGGCGGCCCGGGCAGCGGTGACCCGGGCGTGCCGGGGGCGGCGGCTCCGTCGAGCCAGTCGGCCACGCGCTGGGCGATCCCGCCGGACATGACCCCGCCGAGGGCGCAGCCGAGCAGCGCGGCGGCCGGCCCGCCCAGCCCGCCGAGGGCGGCTCCCGGGGTCGGCGTCCGGCGGTGGAGGCGGCGGGCGACGAGGGCCAGGGCGAGGACGCAGCCGCCCTGGCCGAGCATCAGCACCCCGAAGGCGAAGTCGCCGGGGAGCCGCCCCGAGGAGGTCCAGCCGGGGCGGGACCAGCCGGCGTAGAGGCAGACGGCGGCCAGCAGGGCCAGGGCGCCGGCGGGCAGCAGGGTGAGGGCGGCCCGGTCGAGCCGGTGGTCGGGCCGGGCCTCGGTGCGGCCGCGCCGGCAGACCACCCACAGCACGGTCACCGCCCCGGCCGCCAGCAGTACCTGCACGGCCCAGCCGGCGGCGAGCAGCCCGGCGGGAGTGGCGGCGGATCCGCGGTCCTCCCGGACGGCGGGGGCGGCGACGGCGACGGCCGCGGTGAGGAGCCCGGCGGCGGTGTGGGCGGCCCGCAGCCGGGCCACGATCCGCCGCCCGTACCAGAACCCGGGCCGGCCGAGCGGGGCGCCGCCGTGTCCGGCGGGGGCCGAGGGGCCGGAGGTGTCGGAGGGTGGGGGCTGGGACTCGTAGGCGCTCCAGGTGCGGGCCGACAGGAACCAGAGCAGGCCGGTGAGGGCGGCCGGGACGAGGGCGCCCAGTGCGAGGCGCCGCCCCGGCTGTGCCCACCAGCGGCCGGGGCGCAGGAAGGCGAGCCGGCCCCGGGGGTCCGTACAGGCCCGGGCGCCCGCGCACTGCCAGGCGAGGAGGTCCAGGGCGACCTCGCAGGCGGCCGCGACGAGCAGCACGGTGAGGCTGAGGGCGAGGAGCCGCACGAGGAGCCCGTACGCGCGCACGGCGCGGGGCGGTGGCCCGTCGGGGGCGGTGGCGGGGCGGGCCCAGTGGGCGAGGTTGGCCACCATGAAGGGCAGGAGCAGCAGCCACAGGGCGCGGGCGCCGTTGCCGGAGGTGAGCCGGGACCAGCAGTAGGCCTCCGGGACGGGCCGCCCGGTGTAGCGCTCGGGGTGGGCCTCGGCGTCGGCGTCCTCGGCGCGGCGGAACACGGCGGCGGTGGAGTCGCCCGTCACCCGGACGGGGTGCGGATCGCGGAGGAGTTCACCGGGGGCGGCTCCGGCGACTCCGTGCACGAACAGTTCGAGGC
>NZ_JZWV01001107.1 GCF_000966975.1 Streptomyces katrae
CTTCCGCAACGTCTGAGTCCGCTCAAAGGCCATAAGGATCGCCTGAGATGACAGAGCGCCAGAAGGACCGTCCGTGGCTCATGCGGACGTACGCCGGCCACTCCACGGCCGAGGCGTCCAACGAGCTGTACCGCCGCAACCTCGCCAAGGGGCAGACCGGCCTGTCGGTGGCCTTCGACCTGCCGACGCAGACCGGCTACGACCCGGACCACGTCCTCGCCCGCGGCGAGGTCGGCCGGGTCGGCGTCCCGGTCTCCCATCTGGGCGACATGCGGCGGCTGTTCCAGGACATACCCCTGGAGCAGATGAACACCTCGATGACGATCAACGCCACCGCCATGTGGCTGCTGGCGCTCTACCAGGTGGCCGCCGAGGAGCAGGGCGCGGACATCTCCAAGCTCCAGGGCACCACCCAGAACGACATCGTCAAGGAGTACCTCTCGCGCGGGACGCACGTCTTCCCGCCGGGGCCGTCCCTCCGCCTGACGACGGACATGATCGCGTACACGGTCAACCACATCCCGAAGTGGAACCCGATCAACATCTGCAGCTACCACCTGCAGGAGGCGGGGGCCACTCCGGTCCAGGAGATCTCGTACGCGATGTCCACCGCGATCGCCGTCCTGGACTCGGTGCGCGACTCGGGACAGGTGCCCGAGGAGCGCTTCGGCGAGGTGGTCGCCCGTATCTCCTTCTTCGTGAACGCGGGCGTCCGCTTCATCGAGGAGATGTGCAAGATGCGCGCCTTCGGCCGCATCTGGGACCAGGTCACCCGCGAGCGGTACGGCATCGAGGACGCCAAGCAGCGCCGCTTCCGCTACGGCGTCCAGGTCAACTCCCTGGGCCTGACCGAGGCGCAGCCGGAGAACAACGTCCAGCGCATCGTCCTGGAGATGCTGGCCGTGACCCTCTCCAAGGACGCCCGCGCCCGCGCCGTGCAGCTGCCCGCCTGGAACGAGGCGCTGGGCCTGCCCCGGCCCTGGGACCAGCAGTGGTCGCTGCGCATCCAGCAGGTCCTCGCCCACGAGAGCGACCTGCTGGAGTACGAGGACATCTTCGCCGGCTCCCACGTCATCGAGGCCAAGGTCGACTCCCTGGTCGCCGACTGCCTGGCCGAGATCGACCGGATCCAGGAGATGGGCGGCGCGATGGCCGCCGTCGAGTCCGGGTACCTGAAGTCCCAGCTGGTCTCCTCGCACGCCGAGCGGCGCGCCCGGATCGAGTCCGGCGAGGACAAGATCGTCGGCGTGAACTGCTACCAGCAGTCCGAGGAGAACCCGCTCACCGCCGACCTCGACGGCGCGATCATGACGGTGGACCCGGCGGTCGAGGAGTTCACCGTCGAGCGGATCCGGCGGTGGCGCGCCGAGCGCCAGGAGGCCTCGGACCGGCAGGGCGGCGGCGACCCGTACGTCTTCCCGACCGTCGGCCAGACCCTGGACCGGCTGAAGGAGGCCGCCGCCGGCACGGAGAACCTCATGGAGGCCACCCTGGAGTGCGCCCGGGCCGGTGTCACCACCGGTGAGTGGGCGAGCGCCCTGCGCGAGGTGTTCGGCGAGTTCCGCGCCCCGACCGGGGTCTCCTCGGCCCCGGTGGCGGTCGCCGCCGAGGAGGGCACCCCGCTGGCCCAGGTCCGTGAGAAGGTCGCCCGTACGGCGGACGAGCTGGGCGCGGGCCGGCTGCGCCTGCTGGTCGGCAAGCCCGGCCTGGACGGTCACTCCAACGGCGCCGAGCAGATCGCCGTCCGGGCCCGCGACGCCGGCTTCGAGGTGGTCTACCAGGGCATCCGGCTGACGCCCGAGGAGATCTCCACGGCGGCGCTGGCCGAGGACGTGCACTGCGTGGGACTGTCCATCCTGTCCGGTTCGCACAGCGCGCTCGTCCCGGACGTCCTGGAACGGCTGCGCACGGCGGGGGCGGGCGACATCCCCGTCATCGTCGGGGGCATCATTCCGAACGCCGACGCCCTCACCCTCAAGGCGGCCGGAGTCGCCGCCGTCTTCACACCCAAGGACTTCGGTATCACGGAGATCATCGGCCGTATCGTCGACGAGATCCGGAAAGCGAACAAGCTCGACCCCCTGGAGGTCTCCGCATGACCACGCCCACGTCCCCCGTGAACCGGCTGCGCCCGCGCCGTTCCTGCCTCGCGGTGCCGGGCTCGAACCCCCGGTTCCTGGAGAAGGCCCAGGGCCTGCCGGCCGACCAGGTGTTCCTGGACCTGGAGGACGCCTGCGCCCCGCTCGCCAAGGAAGGCGCCCGCCACACCATCGTGGACGCGCTGAACAACGGCGACTGGACCGGCAAGACCCGCGTGGTCCGCGTCAACGACTGGACCACCCACTGGACGTACCGCGACGTCATCACGGTCGTCGAGGGCGCCGGGCAGAACCTCGACTGCATCATGCTGCCGAAGGTCCAGGACGCCCAGCAGGTCGTGGCGCTCGACCTCCTGCTGACCCAGATCGAGAAGACCATGGGCTTCGAGGTCGGCAAGATCGGCATCGAGGCGCAGATCGAGAACGCCAAGGGCCTGGTCAACGTCGACGAGATCGCCGCCGCCTCGCCGCGGCTGGAGACCATCATCTTCGGCCCCGCCGACTTCATGGCCTCGATCAACATGAAGTCCCTGGTCGTGGGCATGCAGCCGCCCGGCTACCCGGCGGACGCCTACCACTACATCCTGATGCGGATCCTGATGGCGGCCCGGACGCACAACCTCCAGGCGATCGACGGCCCCTTCCTCCAGATCCGCGACGTGGACGCCTACCGCGAGGTGGCCGGCCGCGCCGCCGCCCTGGGCTTCGACGGCAAGTGGGTGCTGCACCCCGGCCAGGTCGAGGCGGCCAACGAGGTCTTCTCCCCCTCCCAGGAGGACTACGACCACGCCGAGCTGATCCTCGACGCCTACGACTGGTGCACCTCCGAGGCGGGCGGCAAGAAGGGCTCCGCGATGCTGGGCGACGAGATGATCGACGAGGCCAGCCGCAAGATGGCCCTGGTCATCGCCGGCAAGGGCCGGGCCGCCGGTATGCAGCGCACCACCAAGTTCGAGATCCCGGAGGCCTAGGCCATGCAGTTCGGACGCACGTACGAGGAGTTCGAGGTCGGCGCGGTCTACAAGCACTGGCCCGGCAAGACGGTCACGGAGTACGACGACCACCTCTTCTGTCTGCTGACCATGAACCACCACCCGCTCCACATGGACAGCAATTACGCGGAGAACACGACCGACTTCGGCAAGAACGTCGTCGTGGGCAACTACATCTACTCCCTGCTGCTGGGCATGTCCGTGCCGGACGTCTCCGGGAAGGCCATCGCCAACCTGGAGATCGAGTCCCTGCGGCACGTGGCGCCGACCTTCCACGGCGACACGATCTACGGCGAGACCACCGTCCTCGACAAGACCCCGTCGAAGTCGAAGGACGACCGCGGGATCGTGTACGTGGAGACCAAGGGCTACAAGCAGGACGGCACCCTCGTCTGCGTCTTCCGGCGCAAGGTGATGGTCCCGACCGAGACGTACATCAAGGCGCGCGGCGGCGAGCAGCCCGGCCGGCCCGAGCTGAAGGAACAGGGGAAGTAGCCATGGCACGACTCGCCCAGACCGCCGGGCTCACGGACGTCCAGCAGGAGATCCTGAAGACCGTCCGGGAGTTCGTCGACAAGGAGATCATCCCGGTCGCGACCGAGCTGGAGCACCGCGACGAGTACCCGCAGCAGATCGTCGACGGGCTCAAGGAGCTCGGCCTGTTCGGCCTGATGATCCCCGAGGAGTACGGCGGCCTGGGTGAGTCGCTGCTCACCTACGCGCTGTGCGTCGAGGAGATAGCGCGCGGCTGGATGTCCGTCTCGGGCATCATCAACACCCACTTCATCGTGGCGTACATGCTCAAGCAGCACGGCACGCAGGAGCAGAAGGAGCACTTCCTCCCGCGCATGGCGCTGGGCGAGGTGCGCGGCGCGTTCTCGATGTCCGAGCCGGGGCTGGGCTCCGATGTGTCGGCCATCACGTCCAAGGCGGTCAAGGACGGCGACGAGTACGTCCTGAACGGCCAGAAGATGTGGCTGACGAACGGTGGCACCTCGACGCTGGTCGCGGTCCTGTGCCGGAGTGACGAAGGACACCCCGAGGGCACGGCCCCGCACAAGTCGATGACCACGTTCCTCGTCGAGAAGGAGCCGGGCTTCGGGGAGGTCCGTCCGGGCCTGACCATCCCGGGCAAGATCGACAAGATGGGCTACAAGGGGGTCGACACCACCGAGCTGATCATGGACGGACTGCGCATTCCGGCCAATCGGGTCCTCGGTGGCCAGACCGGCCGAGGGTTTTACCAAATGATGGACGGGGTCGAGGTCGGCCGCGTCAACGTGGCGGCCCGTGGCTGCGGCGTCGCGCAGCGTGCGTTCGAGCTGGGTGTCTCGTATGCCCAGCAACGTCACACTTTCGGCAAGGCGATCGCCCAGCACCAGGCCATCCAGTTCAAGCTGGCCGAGATGGCTACCAAGGTCGAAGCGGCCCATGCCATGATGGTGAACGCAGCACGCAAAAAGGACTCCGGGGAACGAAACGACCTGGAAGCCGGGATGGCGAAGTACCTCGCGTCCGAATATTGCAAGGAGGTCGTCGAAGATGCCTTCCGCATCCACGGCGGCTACGGATTCTCGAAGGAGTACGAGATCGAGCGCCTCTACCGGGAGGCCCCGATGCTTCTGATCGGTGAAGGTACCGCCGAGATCCAGAAAATGATCATCGGGCGCCGCCTGCTCGAGGAGTACCGAGTCCAGGGCTGAAAGTCCCTTTTGCAGTGATTCATCCCACGGTTTTCCGTGGGGTGATCACTGCCAGTCACTGGCTGGGGGCCATCGACTCGGCTTCTGGCTTGCCCAGTTGTTGCGCGCAACCGATAGCATTCCAGTAAAGCCGCCGTCCCGTCCCCCCGTTTGCGGCGCGGCAATCACCCGCTACGAAGGTCATCCATGCCCCACAGCCAAACCTCTGCACCTCGCGACAGCCGACTCGGCGTACGCCTCGCGCGCGGAGCATCGCCGTGGCTTCTGCCGACCGTTGCCACCGCGGCCCTCAGCCTGACCCGGGCCCGCAAGTCCGGCCGCTGGGCCGCCGTGGCCGTGCCCACCACCGCGCTCGCGGCGGGCATGCTGTGGTTCTTCCGCGACCCCGAGCGCGAGATCGCACAGGGCCGCGTGATCTCGCCCGCCGACGGTGTGGTGCAGAGCATCATGCCGTGGAAGGACGGGCGCACCCGCGTCGCGATCTTCATGAGCCCGCTGAACGTCCACGTCAACCGCGCGCCCCTGGCGGGCACGGTGACGTCCGTGGAGCACATCCCCGGCGGGTTCGTCCCGGCGTTCAACAAGGAGAGCGAGAACAACGAGCGCGTCGTCTGGCACTTCGACACCGAGCTCGGCGACATCGAGATGGTGCAGATCGCCGGCGCCGTCGCCCGTCGCATCGTCCCGTATCTGCCGGCCGGCACCAAGGTGGAGCAGGGCGAACGCATCGGTCTGATCCGCTTCGGTTCCCGCGTCGACATCTACCTCCCGGAGGGCGTCGAGGTCGCGGTCGAGGTCGGTCAGGCCACCACCGCGGGGGTGACCCGAATTGACCGTGACTGACCCCGAGACTCCTGCCACCGGCTGGGTGCCCGAGTCCGCCCCGGAGGAGTCCGCCGAGGACGACATGCCGCTCTCGCTGCGACTGTCGATAGCGGACACGCTCACCCTGGGCAACGCGACCTGCGGATTCATGGCGGTGTACTTCACCACCACCGGGATCCTCATCCCGCACCTGACCGGCAGCGGCGAGTCCGGCATGGCCCGGCACAGCGCGGCGACCGCGGTGATACTGATGCTCCTCGCGGCGGTCTTCGACCTCTTCGACGGCATCGTGGCCCGCAAGCTGCGCAGCTCCCCGATGGGCGCCGAGCTGGACAACCTGTCCGACCTGATCAGCTTCGGCCTCGCGCCGGCGTACTTCGTGCTGGTCTACGGGATGGTCGCCGACGACGCGCACCAGAAGGTGTCGGCGCTGGCGGCGATCGTGGTCCTGCTGGCCGTGGTCCTGCGCCTGGCGAGATTCAGCTGCGTGACGATGAAGGACGGCATGTTCCAGGGCATGCCGAGCCCCTTCGGCGCGCTGACGGTCGTCTCGATCGTGCTGCTGGAGCTGCCGTTCGTGCCGACCCTGCTGGCGATCGTGGGCGTGGCCTGGCTGATGGTGAGCCGGGTCGAGTACCCGAAGCCGCGGGGGGTCCTCGCGGCGGCGATGCTGAGCTGGATCGTGGGGGCCATGGGTCTCCTGGCGGCCTGGGCGTTCGACGCGCCGGGCGGCCAGCTGCTCCTCCAGACGGGGTGCGCGCTGCAGATCGCTCTGGCGGCGACGATCCCGCTGTTCGCGACCACGCGGCGGGCGAACACGTTCCGCCACAACCGGCGCGAGGCCCGCGCGGCGCAGCTTCCCTAGGCTGCCGCAGCTTCCGAAGGCCCCGGGGTGCCACTGGCCCCCGGGGCCTTCGCCGTTCCCCGGCGGGGCGGGGCCGGGGGGTGCGCCGCTGCGCGGAGCCGTCTCCC
>NZ_JZWV01001108.1 GCF_000966975.1 Streptomyces katrae
CGCCCGCGCGTTCGCCGAGGAGGCCGACGCCGAACTCGGCGAGGCCCGGACCGTACGCGCCGAGGCGGACGAGGCCGCCGCCGACGCGGCCCGGGTCCGCGACGAGCGCCAGGAGACCGCCCAGCGCGCCCGCCGCGCCGCCGACGCCCTCGCCGGCCTCGCCCACCGCCTGCGCGAGCGCTCCGGCTGGCAGGCCAAGGTCCGCGAACTCACCGACGAGGCCGCCGAGTCCGAAGCCCGCGCCGAGGCCTGCCTGGACCGCGCCCGCGCCGCCGACGAGGACCGCCGCGCCGCCCAGCGAGCCGCCGACGACGCCCGCCGCACCGCCCGCGCCCTGCGCGCCGAACGCCGCGAGGCCTACCGGGCCGCCTCCCAGGTGTACGAGAAGGTCGGCGTCGGCGCCGACCTGCGCGCCGAACAGGCCCGCGCCGAGAGCGACGAGAGCGCCGCCCTCGCCGAACTCGACCGGCTCACCAACAAGGTCCGCACCCGCGCCGCCCAGCTCCTCGAAGGCACCGACGGGGCCGACGGCCCCTCCCGCCAGGCCGCCGCGGCCCGCGCCGAGGCCCTCGTACAGATGCTGGAGTCCCGTGCCTCCGCGGCGAGCGAGCAGCTCGGCCGGCTGCGCGGCGAGGCCGAACGGCACGCCCCCGCCGACGGCGAGGCACACACCGAGCTGCCCGAGGAGCTGGTCCCGGCCGACGTGGAACAGGCCCAGGGCCTGCTGCGCACCGCCACCGCCCAGCTCGCCGCCCACTCCGCCGCGGTGGAGACCGCCCGGGCCGCCCACGCCGACCTGCTGCGCGCCCACCGCACCGCCGAGGACGGCGCCGGCGGCTTCGACGAGACCGCCGCCCTGCTGCGGGACCTGTTGCGCGACCACACCCACCCCGAGGACGAGCAGGAGCCGGTGGCCCACCAGGGCACCCTGGAGGAAGCCCGCCAGTCCGCCACCGAGACCCGCCGCTCCCTGCGCGCCTGCGCCGCCGACCTCTCCGCCGCCGAGGCCGCCGTCCGCGAGGCGAGCGACGTCCTGGTCCGGCACGCCAACGCCAACCGCTACGAGCAGGTCCGCACCCCCGCGCGCCAGCAGATCCGCGAACTGCCCGCCTCCGCCCTCCCCGAGCACGCCGCGGCCTGGGCGGCCGCCTTCGCGCCGCGCCTGCGCGTCCTGACCGACGAGCTCGCCCAGCTGGAGCGCAACCGCGACAGCATCGTCGACCGGCTGCGCGGCCTGGTGGAGTCGGCCCTGGCCACCCTCCGCTCCGCCCAGCGCCTCTCCCAGCTCCCCGAGGGCCTGGGGGAGTGGTCGGGCCAGGAGTTCCTCCGCATCCGCTTCGAGGAACCCGACCAGGCCACCCTCACCGAACGGCTGGGCGAGGTCATCGACGAGGCCACCCGCACGGCCGTCAAGAAGAACGCCGCCTTCGGCGAAGGCCGCCGCGACGGCATGTCCCTCCTCCTGCGCGGAGTCCAGGCGGCGCTGGAGCCCAAGGGCATCGCGGTGGAGATCCTCAAGCCGGACGCCGTCCTGCGCGCCGAACGCGTCCCCGTCGGCCAGATGGGCGACGTCTTCTCCGGCGGCCAGCTGCTCACCGCCGCCATCGCCCTGTACTGCACGATGGCGGCCCTCCGCAGCAACGACCGCGGCCGCGACAAGCACCGGCACGCGGGCACGCTGTTCCTCGACAACCCGATCGGGCGCGCCAACGCCACGTACCTGCTGGAGCTCCAGCGGGCCGTGTCCGACGCCCTCGGCGTCCAGCTCCTCTACACCACGGGCCTCTTCGACACCACGGCCCTGGCGGAGTTCCCCCTCGTCATCCGGCTGCGCAACGACGCGGACCTGAGGGCGGGCCTGAAGTACATCAGCGTGGAGGAACACCTCCGCCCGGGCCTCCCCCAGCCCACCCAGGAACCGGAAACCATCCACGGCGAAATCACCGCAACCCGTATGTTCCGCCGCGCCGTACCTTCCTGACGCGGGCCGTTCCGGCGGGGCTGTTTACAGCCCCGCCTGGGGGAACCTCCCAGCGGTAGCTGGGGGAGTTTGAGGCGAATCCTGTAGCCGCACCGGCGATTGAGGTGGAAACGGAGAAAGGG
>NZ_JZWV01001109.1 GCF_000966975.1 Streptomyces katrae
GGAGACGGCTCCGCGCAGCGGCACCCGCACCGCGCTCCCGCCAGGCCCCCTCAATCCCCCCAAGCGGCACTACTCGGCTCAGAAACCACCCCATACCGCTGATTCCACATCTGCCGCGTGATCCACACATCCAGCACGGCCCACGTGGCCACCACCGTCCCCGCTATCCCCCCGAGAATCATCGGCAGCGCCAGCCACGACCCCGTCAGCACCAGGAAGAACGTCACCGACGCCTCCGTCAGCGTCACCGCCACGATCAGCACCGCCCGCACCGCCGACGCCCGCACGGATCCGGCAGGCGCCGCCGCCGGGCCGGCTCCTCCACCCACAGCCCCCGCCCGGGGGTCAACGCCCCGGGCCGGCCGTCGTCCTCGTAAACCCTCATGCTCCGCTCCACTGGCCCCTCGCCCCCTCACCGCACAACGACCGCCCCACGCACCGAGGTTCCCGGAGATTCCCGCATCCCGGACGCACCCCCGCCCCCACCCGGTTCCGGATCAAAGAGTTCCAGCCATCCATCCCGGCAGGGGAACTGACACCCCACCAAGTGTCATCTGCCACAAATCGGCCCTGACTTGACCGGAAGTATCGGACAACTCGTGATCTTCGTCGAGGGGCCAGGCCGAAAACGTCCGGACACGCCTTCGAAGCCGCTGCGCGGCAGTAGTAGGCTCACGCCGTTTGGACGAAGGAACACGGAACACCGACCCCGCGCAACGGGGTTGACCTGGGGGGGCTGGGGAGGCCATGCGCTTTCGCGGGAAGTCGATCCGCCGGAAGATCGTGGCGTTGCTGCTGGTGCCGCTCGTCTCCCTGACCGCGCTCTGGGGCTTCTCCACGGCCATCACCGGCCGTGAGGCAGTGCAGTTGCTCGACGTCGCCTACGTCATCGGCAAGGTCGGCTACCCCATCGAGGACGTCGTCCGCGTCATCCAGAAGGAGCGCCGCCAGACCCTCGTCGTCCTCGGCGACCCCCGCGCCGTCGCGGCCACCGCCGAGCTCGCCAAGAGCCGCGCCGCCACCGACGAGATGGTCCGCCAGATCACCGCGAACGCGACCGACACCGAGGTCCTCGACGAGCTCAGCTCCTCCGCCCGGCAGCGTCTGGGCTCGATCCTCGACGCCTTCCACGGCATCGCCGCCCTGCGCCGCTCCGTGGACGCCAGCGACCTCGACCCCGCCCAGGCCCTCGACCTCTACAGCCGGCTCGTCGACCCCTGCTACGACTTCCTCATGAACCTCCACGCCCTGGAGAACGTGGAGATGGACAAGCAGGGCCGCGCCCTCGTCGGCATCACCCGCGCCCGCGAGACCCTCTCGCGCGAGGACGCGGTCATCGCCTCCACCCTCGCCGCGGGCAACGTCACCACCGGCGACGTCCGCCGCGTCTCCGCCTTCGTCGCCAACCGCGGCCTGCTCTACGACTTCAACCTCGCGATCCTCCCGGCCGACGACCGCAAGCTCTTCGAGCAGTACTGGACCGGCCCCGAGAGCAAGGCCCTGCGTGACGCGGAGGAACGGTTCATCACCGCGGGCGCCGTCAAGAACCCGCGCACCGTCACCGCCGCCCAGTGGGACGAGGCCGCCCGCAAGGTCCTCGACGACCTCGCCACCATGGGCACCGCCGCCGGCGACCGCTACCAGGACCGCGTCGAACCCGTCGCGAAGAGCGTCCTCGTCCAGGCCGCCCTCGCCGGCGTCCTCGGTTTCATCGCCCTCGCCTTCTCCCTCTTCCTGTCCGTCCGCATCGGCCGCGACCTGATCCGCGACCTCTCCCAGCTCCGCAAGGACGCCACCGAGGCCTCCGGCGTCCGCCTGCCCAGCGTGATGCGGCGCCTCGCCGCCGGCGAGACCGTGGACGTGGAGACCGAGGCGCCCCGCCTGGAGTTCGAGAAGGACGAGGTCGGCCAGGTCGCCCTGGCCCTCAACAGCCTCCAGCGCGCCGCCGTGGAGGCCGCCGTCAAGCAGGCGGAGCTCCGTCGCGGCGTCTCCGAGGTGTTCGTCAACCTGGCCCGCCGCAACCAGGTGCTGCTGCACCGTCAGCTGACCCTCCTCGACACCATGGAACGGCGCACCGAGGACGCCGAGGAACTCGCCGACCTCTTCCGCCTCGACCACATGACCACCCGCATGCGCCGCCACGCCGAGGGCCTGGTGATCCTCTCCGGCGCCGCCCCCTCCCGCCAGTGGCGCAAGCCCGTCCAGCTGATGGACGTCGTACGGGCCGCCGTCGCCGAGGTCGAGGACTACGAGCGCATCGAGGTGCGCCGCCTGCCGCGCATCGGCATCGAGGGCCCGGCCGTCGCCGACGTCACCCACCTCGTCGCCGAACTCCTGGAGAACGCGACGGTGTTCTCGCCCCCGCACACCGCCGTCCAGGTCCACGGCGAACGCGTCGCCAACGGCTTCACCCTGGAGATCCACGACCGCGGCCTCGGCATGAACCCCGAAGCCCTGCTCGACGCCAACCTCCGGCTCGCCGAGACCCCCGAGTTCGAGCTCTCCGACACCGACCGCCTCGGCCTGTTCGTCGTCAGCCGCCTCGCGCGCCGCCACGGCATCAAGGTGGCCCTCCAGCCCAGCCCGTACGGGGGCACCACCGCCGTGGTCTTCCTCCCGGCCGAGCTTCTCACCGACGCCCCCGACACCAACGGCACCGGCATCCGCCTCGACGCCGTACGGGCCGCGAAGGGCCCCGCGGCGGTCAAGGGCCCCGCGGCGGTCAAGGGCGTCAAGACCGCCCCCGGCGCCAGGGGCTCCGGCCGGTCGGCGTCCTCCACCCTCGACCGCGCCACGTCGGCCCGTCCGCTGCCCGCCGGAGTGCTCAACGGCCCGGTCGAGCTCGAAGGCCCGCTCGGCCTCCTCGGCCTGGAGGGGCCGGACGGCCTCGACGGGATCGACGACCTGGACGACACCATCACCGGCATCGCCGGGGTCGGCGGCCGCCCGCCCATGGCCAGCCTCGACGACGAGACCCCGCCCGGCGGCACCCCGCGCAGCGCCCTGCTGGGCCTGGGCTCGGCCGGCCGCCCCGACGCCGACCGGCGGGGCGCCGAGCGCGGCACCTGGAAGGGCGACCGCACGGGTGACGGCAGCGCCGAGCGCCACCGCGACTGGGGCCGCCCCCGCGACACCGGCCAGGACGCCGGACCCGAACGGGCACCCCGCACCCGGGGCGCCGCCGACCGCGGCCGCGGCGCCGACCGCGATCCCCAGGCCCCCACGGGCCCGGTCCGCGCCGAGCGCCCGCACCTGGACGCCGTCCGCCCCGACGGCCCCCGCTCCGGAGCCGTCCCGCTGCCCCGCCGACGCCCCACCCCGACCCTGGTCGCCGAACACGGCCGCCGTGTCGACCCCCGCCCGGCCGCGACCCCCGCGGACCGGCCGCGGACCGGCCCCGAGGAGCCCCGTACGGCACCCGGCCCGGGCGGCCTGCCCCGCCGGGTCCGCCAGGCGAACCTCGCACCCCAGCTGAAGAAAGCCCCGGCCCCCGCCGAGCCCGAAGCCTCCGCGCCGCCGAACGACCGCGAAGCCGAGGACGTACGCGCCCGCATGTCCGCCCTCCAGCGCGGGTGGACGGCCGGGCGCAGGGAACACGCAGCACAGCAGTCCCAGCATCAGGCACCACAGCAGTCCGAGACCGGGGACGGCACCTCCGCCGCCACCGATCCCGCGCACGAGAACGAAGGGGACGGTCGATGACCGCACCGCAGAACGGAAACGACAGCAGGGGCCGCGGCCCCGGTCCGCTCAACTGGCTCCTGGACGAACTCGTCGACAAGGTCGCCAGCATCCGCAAGGCGGTGGTCCTCTCCGGCGACGGCCTGCCCACGGGCAGCTCCAAGGACCTGACCCGCGAGGACAGCGAACACCTGGCGGCCGTGGCCTCCGGCTTCCACAGCCTGGCCAAGGGCGTCGGCCGGCACTTCGAATCCGGCCGGGTCCGCCAGACCGTCGTCGAGCTGGACGAGGCCTTCCTGTTCGTGATGGCCGCCGGAGACGGCAGCTGCCTGGCCGTGCTCTCCGACGCCGACTCCGACGTCGGCCAGGTCGCGTACGAGATGACCCTCATGGTCAAGCGCGTCGGCGACCACCTGGCGACCGCCCCGCGCACCGGGCTGCCAGCCGGAGGGTGAGTCGGACCGTATGAGCGATCCAGGCCACGAAAACCTCCCGGACTCCCCGCCGCCCGCCGGGCCCCCCGCCGAGACCACCGGCGCGGAGCCCGCGGGCGGCCACCCGCACTGGTTCGACGACGAAGCGGGGCCGGTCGTACGCCCGTACGCCATGACCCGCGGCCGGACCCGCCATGCCGCCCAGCACCGCCTCGACCTGATCGCGCTGGTCGTCGCCGAACCGGCGGCCGACGATCCGGTGTGGGACCTGACCCTGTCCCCGGAACACGCCCACATCCTGGAGCTGTGCCGGGAACGCCCCCAGTCGGTCGCCGAGCTCGCCGCGGAACTGGACCTCGCCATCGGTGTGGTCCGGGTCCTCATCGGCGACCTCGTCGACGACGCCCTGGTCCACGTGAACCGGCCGGTCCCGCCGGCCGAACTGCCCGACGAATCCATTCTGCGTGAGGTGATCGATGGCCTTCGGGCGCTCTAGCCGCACCGGTGCGATGCACGCCGTCTCACCGGTCGAACCGCTGACTCTGAAGATCCTGGTCGCGGGAGGCTTCGGGGCCGGCAAGACCACCCTGGTCAGCGCGGTGAGCGAGATCCGTCCGCTGCGCACGGAGGAGACGCTCTCCGAACCGGGCGCCGGCGTCGACGACACCGGGGGAGTGGAGGGGAAGAGCACCACGACCGTGGCCATGGACTTCGGCCGCATCACCCTCCGCGAGGACCTCGTGCTCTACCTCTTCGGCACCCCCGGACAGGACCGCTTCTGGTTCCTGTGGGACGAGCTCTCGCAGGGCTCGCTCGGCGCCGTCGTGCTCGCCGACACCCGCCGGCTCGCCGACTGCTTCGCCGCCGTCGACTACTTCGAGCGGCGCGGCCTGCCCTTCCTCGTCGCGGTCAACTGCTTCGACGGGGCCGAACGCCACCCCGTGGTGACCATCCGCGAGGCACTCGACCTCGACCCCGAGGTGCCGGTGCTGCTCTGCGACGCCCGCGACCGCGAATCGGTCAAGGACGTGCTGGTCGGAGTCGTGGAACACGCCATGTCGCTGGCCCGGGCCCGAAGGGCCGGCCTGACGGCCGGAGCCTGACCGGACGGCACGCGTGGAGGCGGCCCGTACCCCCGCCGACTGGGGTACGGACCGCGGCTCTCATGGGGGGCTGCGGAAGTCCCGGGGGTCGCGGCGCGGGACCGTGGGGAGAGTGTGAACCCGCCGCCCGGGAGCGTCAAGGACCCCGGCGGCAGCACTTGCGCCCGGCCCGCCGCGCCCTCCCGCCGGCGCCCGCCCCGGCCGGAGGGCGGGGCGCGAGCCGGCCCCTCTCAGCGCACCGCCACGACGGCCGACCCGTGCCCGAACAGCCCCTGGTTCGCGGTGATCCCGACCCGCGCCCCCGGCACCTGCCGCGCCCCGGCCGTCCCCCGCAACTGCCAGGTCAGCTCGCACACCTGGGCGATGGCCTGCGCCGGCACCGCCTCCCCGAAGGAGGCCAGCCCACCGCTCACGTTGACGGGCACCCGCCCGCCGAGCGAGGTCGCCCCCTCCCGCAGGAGCTTGGCCCCCTCGCCCTCGCCGCACAGGCCGATGTCCTCGTACCACTCCAGCTCCAGCGCCGTCGACAGGTCGTACACCTCGGCCAGCGACAGGTCCTCCGGCCCCAGCCCCGCCTCCTCGTACGCCGCCCGGGCGATCGAAGCCCGGAACGATCCCTCCGCCGGCCGCACCGCCACCACCGAATCGGTCGCGATGTCCGGCAGGTCCAGCACGGTACGCGGATACGTGGGCGTCACCGTCGACACCGCCCGGATCCGCACCGGATCCGCCACCCCGCGCGCCCGCGCGAACTCCATGCTGCACAGCACCAGGGCCGCGCCCCCGTCGGAGGTCGCGCAGATGTCCAGCAGCCGCAGCGGATCCGCGACCACCGCGGAGGCCGCCACCTCCCCGGCCGTCACCGCCTTGCGGTAGCGGGCGTTCGGATTGAGCGCCCCGGCCGCCGAGTTCTTCACCTTGACCTGCGCGAAGTCCTCCCCGGTGTCCCCGTACAGCGCCATCCGGCGCCGCGCGTACAGCGCGAAGTACGCCGGGTTCGTCGCCCCCAGCACCCGGAACCGCAGCCAGTCCGGATCGTCCGGCCGGTCGCCTCCGGCCGGGGCGAAGAACCCCTTCGGCGCGGCGTCCGCGCCCACCACCAGCACCACGTCCGCCAGCCCGGCCAGGATCTGCGCCCGGGCCGCCCCGATGGCCTGGGCCCCGGAGGCGCAGGCCGCGTAGACGCTGGTCACCCGGGCGCCCTGCCAGCCGAGCGCCCGCGCGAAGGTGGCTCCGGCGACATAGCCCGGGTACCCGCCGCGCACGGTGTCGGCGCCGACCACCGCCTCCACGTCGGTCCACTCCAGCCCGGCGTCGGCGAGCGCGGCGGTGGCGGCGGCCCGCCCGTACTCGACGAAGCTGCGG
>NZ_JZWV01001110.1 GCF_000966975.1 Streptomyces katrae
CGGTGGCGGCGGCCCGCCCGTACTCGACGAAGCTGCGGCCCCACTTGCCCCACGGGTGCATACCGGCTCCCAGCACGGCCACGTCCCCGCTCACCGCGCCCCCTCCACCGGCTTGAACCGCCAGGTCGTCCAGGTGGCCCCGGCGTCCTCGTTCAGCACCCCGCCGACCACCTCCACCTCCATGCCGACCGCCAGGTCGGCCACCGTCACCCCGGGCGCCGCCTGCCCGAGCACGACCATCCCCTCGGCCTCCAGCTCCACCGCGACCAGCGTGTACGGCTCCCACGGCGCGTCCGGATCGGACACGTACGGGGCGGGCGGCCGGTAGCGCCCGTCGGTGTAGGACCAGACCCGGCCGCGCGGCGAGAGCGGCACCTCGACGAGCGCACCGCCGCCGGGACAGTGCGGATTGCGGCACCAGGCGTCCTCGCGGGGGAAGAACACCGCCGTGCAGGCGGAACACCTCGTCCCCAGCAGGCGGAAACCCTCGGGCGCATCGGTGAACCATCCGTTCACCACGGGTGTACGCGTCCGTGCCAAGACCCCTCCCTCGACCCGTAACTGACGAACCGTCAGAAGTCTGCCACGGCAACCGCCCGTTGGCATACCATCGCCGCATGCCGGCACAGCTGAGGGACTCCCACTGCTCCACCTGCGGAACCCCCTTCGACACCACCGACTGGCCCCGCCCGTGCACCGCGTGCGGCGCCGTCACCTACCGCAACCCGCTCCCGGTGGCCGTCGCCCTCCTCCCCGTCGAGGACGCCGCCGGAACCGGCCTGGTGGTCATCACCCGCACCATCGAACCCGCCAAGGGCGGCACCGCCCTGCCCGGCGGATTCATCGACTTCGGCGAGGACTGGCGCGAGGCGGTCGTCCGCGAACTCCGCGAGGAGACCGGCATCGAAGCCCCGGCCGGCGAGGTCACCCTCGCCGACGCCCTCAGCTCCCCCCAGGGCCACCTCCTCCTCTTCGGCCTCCTCCCACCCCGCCCGGCCTCCGCCCTCCCGCCCTCCGCCCCCACCGACGAGACGACCGGCTGGCACGTCCTCCACACC
>NZ_JZWV01001111.1 GCF_000966975.1 Streptomyces katrae
GCCCCCCGCCATACCCCCCTCCGCGTACGCGGACCCCGGCAGCTTGTCCCCGTACGCCTTCACGACCCGCGCCCGGTACGCCCCGAGCGACACCCCGGACGGGCCCACGGCCCGCACGGCGTCCTCGTCCAGCGGCAGCACCCGTTCGCCCCCGGTGACGTACCAGGCGTCGATCTGCGGCTCCCGGAACACGGTCCCGCCGGGCAGTTTCGCGGCCCCGAGCCGGGCGTAACGGAACTCGTCGTCGCCGGTGGCGATGTTCACGACCTGCCACCCGGCGCCGGTCTTCGCGGTCCACAGGGCCGCTTTCTGTCCGTCCGAGGACACGGCCTCGGACGCGAGGAACTCCAGCCGGGCCACCGGTGCCCCGGCCTTCCCGGCGACGAACTCCGGCGCCAGGTAGCTGACGGGGACCACCTCCCCCTCGATCCGGGGCCGGGCCGCGGCCACCGACACCTTCCCCTCCCGGGCGAAGAACCTGGACAGGGTCGCCAGGGTGTCCGCCGCGGCGGCGGCCTCGTGCGCGGCGGCCCGGTTCTCGGCGGTGGCGGTCTGCGGCTGCGGGACGGGCGCGGCGGAGGCCGGCCCGCCCAGGACGGCGGTCAGGGCGGCGGCCGCGAGGGCCACGGCGGCGGCGCGAGCGGTCTTGGCGGTCACGCGGTCACGCCCCGATCCGGTAGAGGGAGTGGGTCCAGGAAAAGGTGTCGTTGTCCACGTACCAGGCGTGCGAGGCCCAGTTGTAGCGGTCGCTGGAGGGCCACGGGTCGCCCCAGTAGACCCAGCTGTTGGCGGTGTCGTACCCGTAGAGGACGTGCATGTGGCCGCCGCCGCCCGACCACTGGATCCGGGTCTCGACGGGCCGGTTGGCGTTGATCTCGGTCTGGACGGTGGAGTACTGCAGCCAGCCGGTGACGTAGCTGCCGGAGTTGATGCCGGCCCAGCGCAGCGCGGTCTGGACGTTCCCCAGCGTGGCCTGGTTGTTGGGGCACTCGGTGCCCTGCTGGCGGTTGAAGGCGGCATTGCAGAACTGGTTCTGGCTGTAGCCGCGGCCGAACCAGGTGGCGATGGTGTTGCCGCTGGCGGCCCAGCACCAGTTGCTCTTCTGCTGCGCCTGCATCGTGATGTCGAGCCGCTTGTACGCCAGTGCCGAGGCGGCGGCGCCGGTGCCGTCGGCCGGGGCGGCGGTGGCGGTACCGGCGCCGAGACCGAAGGGCAGCAGTACGAGCAGCAGGGCGGATGTCAGGGAGGCGGCCAGGGAAAGCCGCCCTCTTCTGTTGCGCATCGCGTTCCTCCCGAGGTGGGGACTCGAGGTGGTGGGGGGATGGAGGAGCGCGTCCGGACGCTGTGGAGGAGCATCAGGGTGTTGTCGCGATCAGGTCAACACGCTTCAATACGCGGTGACATTGCAGTGTGAACGGAGGGGCTGCGGTGTGAACGGTTGCTCTCGTTCCACCTGGTCTCCCCGGCCCACGGCCCGGTCCCCCACCCCGGCGCGTGTGAACGTTCACAGAGGAGAGTCGCCATGCGGCCGACCGGCGACACGCCAGGCACCTCAGGCACGCCGGGTACGCCGGACGCGGCGGACGCGGCGGACGCGGCGGACGCGGCCCGTCTCGGACAGCTGCTGCGCGGCGGCCCCTTCCACCTCGCCCTGCGCGCCGCCCTCGCCGCGCGCGGACTGCCCCTGCACCGGGTGCAGCACCGGCTCGCGGCGCGCGGCATCAAGCTCGGGGTCACCAGCCTCAGCTACTGGCAGCAGGGCGCCCGGCGCCCGCGCCAGCGGGAGTCGCTGCGGGCGGTCTCCGCCCTGGAGGAGATCCTCGAACTCCCCGAGGGCTCCCTCCTGCGCCTGCTGGCCGACCCGGACCCGGCCCCCGGCCCGGCCCGCCCGGCCGCCCGCCCGTACCGGACCCTGATGAGCGTCGGCGCGGCGGTGGAACGGCTGCTGGCGGCGATGGAACTCCCCGCGGACGGCGGCCTGCACTCGGTCGGCCACCACGAGCGGGTCCGCATCGGCCCGGCCGGCGAACTGCGCACGCGCGAGTCGCAGCAGATCGTGCGGGCCCACCGGGACGGCGTCGACCGCTACCTGGCCGTCCACCACGGCGATCCGGGCTGCGACGCGACCCGGGTGGAGGTGACCGCGTACGAGAACTGCCGCACGGGCCGGGTGCGCTGCCATCCGGAGGCCGGGGTGGTCGTGGCGGAGCTGCTCTTCGACGCGCGGCTGCGGCGCGGTGACACGTACGTCTTCGGCTACGGGATCGAGGACGGCACGGGCGCGCGCAGCACGGAGTACGTACGCGGCTTCAGCTACGCGGGCGGGCAGTACATGCTCCAGGTCCGCTTCGACGAGGCGGCCCTCCCGGTCCGCTGCCACCGTTTCGCCCGCGTCTCCCCCGGAGCCCCGCGCCGGTCCCTGTGCGACCTCACCCCCAGCGGCGGCCACCGCGCGGTCCACCTGGTGGAACAGGCGGTCCGCCCGGGGATCCTGGGCATCGCCTGGGACTGGGGGTAGGCGCCCGGAGCGGCCCGGCGGAAAAGGGCGGGCACCGCGGCCGGTGTTCCGGCAGGATGACCGCATGGACGACATCCGAAAGGCACATGCCGCGTAGGAATCCGACGCAGGTCCGACGCGACCTGCCGCCGAGGAGCCGCCCGGGGCACGGGCGGCAGGTGGTACCCGGCCTGTCGGGCCGGACCCTCGCCGGGATCGCCCGGCTGGAGCGCCGGCCCTCCTGGCCCGGTCCCCTGTTCGAGGCGTGGCGGCGCTGGCGCGCCCTCGCGTACAAGCCCGGGCCGTGGGTGATGTACGCCGAGGACGACTGCTGCGCCTGCTGCGACCCCTTCGCGGGTGCGGACGTGCGGGAGGTGCTGGAAGCGGCCTGCCTGGCCCTCCCCCGGCGCGCCGCCCGGGAGTTGCGCGCCGTGCTGGCGCCGCTGGACGCCCGTTTCCTCGCCCGCACCCTGCCCGACCCCTTCACCCCGCCCGGTGATCCGTGGTGGACCGGGCGGCTGGATTCGGCGTAGGGGCGGTGCGGAGCGGCCGGATCAGCCCGCGATCAGCTTGCCGTTCTCCGCCTTGACCGGGACGGACGGCAGGGGGTCGGAGGCCGGGCCGCGCAGGACCTTGCCGGTGGTGACGTCGAAACGGCTGCCGTGGCAGGGGCAGTTGCCCTCACCCTTGTCGATCTTGTCGAGGACGCAGCCGGCGTGCGTGCACTGGGCGCTGAACGCCTTGTACTGGCCCTCCGCGGGGCAGCTGACGACGATCTTCTGCTCACGGAACAGCTTCGCGCCGCCGACCGGGACCTCCGCGGCGGCGCCCAGCTCGACCGGCTCCTTCGGGACGGCGGGGCCGCCCGCGCCGCTGCCGCCCTCGGTCGAGCACGCGGAGAGCGCCGCCCCCGCGCCCACGGCCCCGGCGAGCGCGGCGGCACCCTTGAGGACGGTACGGCGGGCGGCGGGCTGTGACGCGGACATGTTGTTCTCCTGGCACGAGGTGACGGGCCCCGGGCGGGGCCCACCCGACCATACCGGCGCCCGATGGGATAGCTTCCCCCGCGTGATCGTCGTCGGCGGAGAAGCCCTGATCGACCTCGTGCCCCTGGTGGAGCCGCCGGGCGCGCTGCTGCCCCGGCCGGGGGGCGGACCGTACAACACCGCCCTGGCGCTGGGCCGGCTCGGGGCGTCGGTGGCCTTCTGTTCCCGGGTGTCGGCCGACGGCTTCGGCGAGGGGCTGCTGGCCGGGCTGCGGGCGGCCGGGGTGGACCTCTCGCTGGTGCAGCGCGGGCCCGAGCCGACCTCGCTGGCCGTGCCCTCGCTGGCCCCGGACGGTTCCGCCGCGTACGGGTTCTACGTGGAGGGCACCGCCGACCGGTTGTTCGCCCTGCCTCCCGCGCTGCCGCCGCGGGCGCGGGCCCTGGCGCTCGGGACCTGCTCGCTGGTGCTGGAGCCGGGGGCGAGCGCGTACGACGCCCTGCTGCGGCGGGAGTCGGGGCGCGGACTGCTGACCCTGCTCGACCCCAACATCCGCCCGGCCCTGATCGCGGACCCGGCCGGCTACCGGGAGCGGTTCCTGGGCCGGCTGCCGTACGTGTCCGTGCTGAAGCTGTCCGAGGAGGACGCGGACTGGCTGGGCGGCCGGGCCGGGGACTGGCTGGCGGCGGGCCCCTCGGCCGTGGTGCTGACCCGGGGGGCGGCGGGGCTGACGGTGTGGACCTCGGACGGGGCGGAGTACACCGCGGCGGCCCGTCGCGTGGCCGTCGTGGACACGATCGGCGCGGGCGACACCGTCAACGCGGCGCTGCTCCACCGGCTCGCGGGGGAGCCGGACCCGGGCGCGGTGGACTGGCCCGACGTGCTGGCCTACGCCGCCCACGCGGCCGCGCTCACCTGCACCCGGGCCGGCTGCGAGCCGCCCTACGCCGCCGAGCTCGGCCTCAGCCGATAGCGGCCCACAGGGTCCGGGCGAGCGCCGGGGCGAACTCCTCGACCGGCTGGACCACCTCGGCGCCGGAGAAGTGCAGGAAGAACGCCCGCTGGAAGCAGGCGCCGAGCAGCAGCGCGGCGGCGGCGCGGGGGTCCCCGGCCCGGAGCCGGCCGGCGTCGAGCTCCCGGCGCAGCCTTCCCTCGAGGGCGTCGAGCACCACGTGCGGGCCCTGGCCGATCTCCCGGACCCCCTCGCGGTGGCGGGTGAGCAGGGCGGGCTCGGCGAACAGGGAGGCGGCCATCGGCATGGCCTCGGCGTAGAAGAGCGAGGCGTGCCGGGCGATGTCGGCGAGCGCCTCTTCGAGGGCGCCTTCGCCGGGGCCGCCGGCCAGCGCGGCCATGAGCGGTCCGGCGTTGGGCGTGCGCTCCATCAGCACCCGCACGAACAGCTCTTCCTTGTTGGCGTAGTGCTTGTAGAGCGCGGCCTCCGAGCAGCCGGCCTCACGGGCGATGGCCTTGGTGGTGGTGTTGGCGAGGCCGATGGTGCGCATGAGGGTCTCGGCGGCGTCCAGCAACCGCTCGGAGGCGGGCCGGGTTGACTTCGGGGTGGGCATTCACTCACCCTAGTGGACAGCAGGGTGAGTGAATACTCACCCACCCTCCCGCACGCATCCTTGACAGGGGTCCACGATGAAGATCACGGTGTTCGGAGCGACGGGCGGTGTCGGCCGCGAGGTAGTCCGGCAGGGCCTCGCGGCGGGCCACGAGGTGACCGCGGTGGTCCGCGACCCCGCCAGGCTGGACGTGCCGGCGCACGAGCGGCTGCAC
>NZ_JZWV01001112.1 GCF_000966975.1 Streptomyces katrae
GCTGCAGGTGGCGGTGGTGGCCGACCTGACGGACGAGTCGGCGCTGCTGCCGGTCCTGGCGGGGCGGGACGCGGTGGTCTCGGCGCTCGGCGCCGCGAACAACAAGCAGGCCCGGCTGGCACCGGTCACCGGGCCGGCCCTGCGGGCGGTGGTCGCGGCGATGCGGCGGACGGGGGTCGAGCGGCTGATGGCGGTCAGCGCGGCGCCGCTGGCGCCGGACTCGAAGGGGGACGGCCTCCTCGTCCGCAAGGTCGGCTACCCCCTCCTCCGGCGGGCGCTGCGCGACCTGTACGCGGACCTCGCCGTCATGGAGTCGGTCATCGCGGCGGCGAGCGGGCTGCGGTGGACGGTGGTCCGGCCGCCGCGCCTGCTGAACCGGCTGGGCACCGGTTACTACCGCCGAGCCCTCGACGCCAATGTCCCGGGCGGCCGCGTGATCCCCCGCGCGGACGTGGCGACGGCCCTCCTGGACCTCCTGTCCGACCCGTCGACGGCCGGCCACGCGGTGGGCGTCGCCACCTGACCCGTGCCGGTGTCGCTGCGCGGAGCCGTCTCCCCGCCCCGCCCTTTCTCCGTTTCTCCCCCAGCTACCGCTGGNAGGTGCCCCCAGGGGGCTCCGCCCCCCGAGCCCCGCGCCTCAAACGCCGGCGGGGCTGTACATAGCCCGCGCGGCGTTTGAGCGCACGTACGGCGTCCGGGGCTTGTCCCGGGATACGGTGAAAGGGCGGGGCGGGGAGAGGCTCCGCGCAGCGGTACCCGCACCCCCGGCCCCGCCCGGCCCGGCTACGCCTTGCGCGCGGCTCGGGCCGTCTTCTTCGCGGCCGGTGCAGCGGCGGCCTTCTTCGCCGGGGCCGCCTTCTTCCGCACGGCCCGCGCCGCAGGCAACCCGGCATCGGAGATCCGCTCCGCCCCCAGGATGTCCCGCAGGAACTTCCCCGTGTGGCTCGCGCCCACCGAGGCGACCTGCTCCGGCGTGCCCTCGGCGACGACGAGACCACCGCCGTAGCCGCCCTCGGGGCCCATGTCCACGACCCAGTCAGCCGTCTTGATGACGTCCAGGTTGTGCTCGATGACGATCACCGAGTTCCCCTTGTCCACCAGCCCGGACAGCACCTTGATCAGCTTCGAGATGTCCTCGAAGTGCAGACCGGTCGTCGGCTCGTCCAGCACGTACACCGTCCGCCCCGTCGACCGCTTCTGCAGCTCCGACGCCAGCTTCACGCGCTGCGCCTCGCCACCGGACAGGGTCGGCGCCGACTGGCCGAGGCGGACGTAGCCCAGACCGACCTCCGTCAGCGTCTTCAGGTGCCGGGCGATCGTCGGGACCGCCTCGAAGAACTCCAGCGCCTCCTCGATCGGCATGTTGAGGACTTCGGCGATGGACTTGCCCTTGTAGTGGACCTCCAGCGTCTCCCGGTTGTACCGGTCGCCGTGGCAGACCTCGCAGGGGACGTAGACGTCCGGCAGGAAGTTCATCTCGATCTTGATCGTGCCGTCACCGGAGCAGTTCTCGCACCGGCCGCCCTTGACGTTGAAGGAGAAGCGGCCCGGCAGGTAGCCGCGCACCTTCGCCTCCATCGTCTCCGCGAAGAGCTTGCGCACGTGGTCGAAGACGCCCGTGTACGTCGCCGGGTTGGACCGCGGCGTCCGGCCGATCGGGGACTGGTCGACGTGGACGACCTTGTCGACCAGGTCGTCGCCGTCCACCCGGGTGTGCCGGCCGGGCACCGAGCGCGCGCCGTTCAGCTCGCGCGCCAGGTGCGTGTACAGGATGTCGTTGACCAGCGTGGACTTGCCGGAGCCCGACACGCCCGTGACCGCCGTGAGGACGCCCAGCGGGAAGGACACGTCGATGTCCCGCAGGTTGTTCTCCTTGGCGCCGTGGACGGTGAGCTTGCGCTCCCCGTTCACCGGCCGGCGGACGTCCGGTACGGGGATGGACCTCTTGCCGGACAGGTACTGGCCGGTCATCGACTCGCCGTTCTTCAGCAGCTCCTTCAGCGAGCCGCTGTGCACCACCTTGCCGCCGTGCTCACCGGCGCCCGGGCCGATGTCGACGACCCAGTCGGCCACCTTGATCGTGTCCTCGTCGTGCTCGACGACGATCAGGGTGTTGCCCATGTCCCGCAGCCGCACCAGCGTCTCGATCAGCCGGTGGTTGTCGCGCTGGTGCAGGCCGATGGACGGCTCGTCCAGCACGTACAGGACGCCGACCAGGCCGGAGCCGATCTGCGTGGCCAGCCGGATGCGCTGGGCCTCGCCGCCCGACAGGGTGCCCGCGGCGCGGTTGAGGGAGAGGTAGTCCAGGCCCACGTCGACCAGGAAGCGGAGCCGCTCGTTGACCTCCTTGAGGACCCGCTCGGCGATCTTCTTGTCGCGGGCGTCGAGCTTCAGCCGTCCCAGGAAGTCGGCGCACTCGCTGATCGACATCGCGGCGACCTCGGCGATGGACCGCTCCATCACCGTCACCGCGAGCACGATCGGCTTGAGCCGCGTGCCCTCACAGGTCGGGCAGGGCACCTCGCGCATGTAGCCCTCGAAGCGCTCGCGGCTGGCGTCGCTCTCGGACTCGGCGTGCCGCCGCTTGACGAACGGCACGGCGCCCTCGAAGGCCGTGGTGTAGGCCCGCTCGCGGCCGTACCGGTTGCGGTAGCGGACCTCGATCTGGGTCTTGTGCCCGTACAGCAGGGCC
>NZ_JZWV01001113.1 GCF_000966975.1 Streptomyces katrae
AGCCCGGCCCACGGGATGTCGGTGCGGAAGCCCAGTTCCCCGGCGAGCGCGCCGACCAGCCGCTGGAAGTAGTCCTTGGTGTGGCCGAGCGACCAGGGCGATACGGCGCCCTCGTCCAGCGACTTCTCCTCGTCGGGGACGATCAGCTCCGGGTCCACCTCCATGCGCGTACCGATGCCGGTGCACTCGGGGCAGGCGCCGAAGGGGGAATTGAAGGAGAAGGAGCGCGGCTCCAGCTCCTCGAAGGACAGGTCGTCGTAGGGGCAGTAGAGGTGCTCGGAGTACATCCGCTCACGCTCAGGGTCGTCCTCGGCGAGGTCGACGAAGTCCAGGATCACCATGCCGCCGGAGAGGCCGAGGGCGGTCTCCACGGAGTCCGTGAGCCGGCGCTTGGCGCTGTCCTTGACGGTGAGGCGGTCGACGACCACCTCGATGGTGTGCTTCTCCTGCTTCTTCAGCGTGGGCGGCTCGGAGAGCTGGATGGTCTGGCCGTCCACCCGGGCGCGGCTGTAGCCCTTGGTCTGGAGGTCGGAGAAGAGGTCGACGAACTCGCCCTTGCGCTCGCGGACCAGCGGGGACAGCACCTGGAAGCGGCTGCCCTCGGGGAGTGCGAGGACCTTGTCGACGATGGCCTGCGGCGACTGCCGGGAGATCGGGCGGCGGCACTCGGGGCAGTGCGGCTTGCCGATGCGGGCGAAGAGCAGGCGGAGGTAGTCGTAGACCTCGGTGATGGTGCCGACGGTGGAGCGGGGGTTGCGCGAGGTCGACTTCTGGTCGATCGAGACGGCCGGGGAGAGGCCCTCGATGAAGTCGACGTCGGGCTTGTCCATCTGCCCCAGGAACTGGCGGGCGTACGACGAGAGCGACTCGACGTAGCGGCGCTGGCCCTCGGCGAAGATCGTGTCGAAGGCCAGGGAGGACTTGCCCGAGCCGGAGAGTCCGGTGAAGACGATGAGGGAATCGCGGGGCAGGTCGAGCGAGACGTTCTTCAGGTTGTGCTCGCGAGCGCCACGAACGATGAGACGGTCGGTCACGCCGGTCCGCACCTTTCTTGAGAGAGCGGGGGCACGGGCCCCCGGCTGTCCAGGGTATGGGGGGCGCCTCTGCGATGGACTGGGTCTGGACTTCCGAGCGTATAGCACGCACATTCGATTTACGGCACGCGCAAGAGGGCTTCACCCGATCGTGTGGCGGGCGTCTCCCGGCCACTAGGCTCGGACCCATGACTGATCATGTGCACGACCTGGCCTCTGTACGTGAAGCCACCGAACGGCTGCTGAACGCGGTCGCGAAACTGGACAACGCCTCCCTCTCCCAGGAGTCACACCTCCCGGGCTGGACCCGCGGCCACATCCTGGCCCACCTGGCGCGCAACGCCGACGCCCTCGTCAACGTCCTCGAGGGCCGCCCCATGTA
This sequence comes from Streptomyces katrae, assembly GCF_000966975.1. Classification (GTDB taxonomy): domain Bacteria; phylum Actinomycetota; class Actinomycetes; order Streptomycetales; family Streptomycetaceae; genus Streptomyces; species Streptomyces katrae. Next base: position 1,417 of record NZ_JZWV01001113.1, read on the forward strand.
CGAGAGCGCCGCCGCCCGCGACGCGGACATCGAGCGCGACGCCGGCCGGCCACTGGAAGAACACCTGACGGACCTCCGTGATTCCGGGGCCCGCTTCCTGGCCACCACCGGGCCCGACCAGGACTGGCAGCGCACGGTCGAGCTGCGCAACGGGGTCACCGACCTCGCCGCGAACGTGCCGTTCCGCCGGCTCGTCGAGGTCGAGCTCCACCACGTGGACCTCAACGTCGGCTACGAGCTCTCCGACCTGCCGGAGGAGTTCACCGACCGGGAGATCGCCTTCCTCGCCGACCGCTGGTCCGGCCGCCCCGACGTCCCCCCGGTCACGCTCACCGGCCCCGACGGTTCGCCCGTCGCGCGCACCGGCGGCACCGAGGGCACGCCGGTGACCCTCAGCGGCCCCAAGGACGAGCTGCTCGGCTGGCTGGCCGGCCGCGGCCCCAAGGGCGCCCACCTGACCGTCGAGGCGGGCGAGGGCCTGCCCGAGCTCCCCGCGCTCTAGGATTCCCACATGACGTACAGCGGAGCGGTGAAGGTCGGCGGTCCCGCCGACGTGCACGAACTCGCAGACCTGATGATCTCCAAGGTCGCCGTGGGTTCCATGAACAACAACGCGTACCTGCTGCGCTGCCGGGCCACCGGCGAGCAGCTCCTGATCGACGCGGCGGCCGAGCCGGAGACGCTGCTGAACCTGATCGGTGACGACGGCATCGCCTCCGTCGTCACCACCCACCGGCACGGCGACCACTGGGGCGCGCTCCAGGCCGTCGTCGACGCCACGGGGGCGCGGACCTACGCGGGCGCCCACGACGCCGAGGGCATCCCGGTGCCCACCGACGTCCTGGTCCACGACGGGGACGTGATCACCGTCGGACGGGTCTCCCTGACCGCCCGCCACCTGGTCGGCCACACCCCCGGCTCCATCGCCCTCGTCTACGACGACCCGCACGGGCACCCGCACGTGTTCACCGGCGACTGCCTCTTCCCCGGCGGCGTCGGCAACACCTGGGGTGACGCGAAGAACTTCGCCAGTCTCATCGACGACGTCGAGACGAAGCTGTTCGGGCAGCTGCCGGACGAGACCTGGGTCTACCCCGGCCACGGGAACGACACCATGCTCGGCACCGAGCGCCCCCACCTCGCGGAATGGCGCGAGCGGGGCTGGTGACCCCCGGGCGCATGTGCCGCCGTCAACACCGTGCGGCCATGCGCTCCTTCCGGTCGACCTCGACCGAACGCATGTCCCGGGGAGGCGGGCCGGTGTAGTTGCTGCACCATGCGACTGCACCCTTCCCCCTCCCCCGGGACCCCGCCGGCCGGCGCCGCCGGCCCCTCGATGGCGCGGCTCGCCCTGGCCTCCCTGGTCGGCACCGCCATCGAGTTCTACGACTTCTTCGCCTACGGCACGGCCGCCGCCCTGGTGCTCGGCCCGTTGTTCTTCCCCTCGTTCTCCCCGCTCGCGGGAACCCTGGCCGCCTTCGGGACGTTCGGCGTCGGCTTCATCGCCCGTCCGCTGGGCTCCGTGGTCTTCGGGCACATCGGCGACCGCTACGGGCGCCGCCCGGTGCTGCTCGCCTCGCTGCTGCTGACGGGCCTGGCCACGGTGGCGGTGGGGTGCGTGCCCTCGTACGCCTCGATCGGCATCGCCGCACCGGTCCTGCTGCTCCTGCTGCGCTTCCTCCAGGGGCTCGGGCTCGGCGGGGAGTGGGGCGGGGCCGTGCTGCTGACCGCCGAGCACGCCCCCGAGGGGCGGCGCGGGCTCTGGTCGAGCTTCCCGCAGATGGGCCCGTCCGCCGGGTTCCTGATGGCCAACGGGCTGACGCTGGCGCTGTCCGGTCTGCTGAGCGACGCGCGGTTCACCGCCTGGGGCTGGCGGGTGCCGTTCTGGTGCGCCGGGCTGCTGGCGCTGGCCGGGCTGTGGCTGCGCCGCTCGGTGGAGGAGACCCCGGAGTTCCGGGCCCTCAGCGCGACCGGCCGGCGGGCGCAGGCCCCGCTCCCGGAGGTGCTGCGCGGCCACTGGCGGCTGCTCCTGCTGACCGGCGGGGCGATGTCGGTGGGGTACGCGGTCTTCTACGCGGTGACGACCTGGTCGCTGGCGTACACCACCGGCCCCCTGCACATGGACCGCACCGTGATGCTGGCCGTGGTGATGGCCGCCGTCCTGCTGATGGGGCTGGTGACGGCTCCGCTGGCGGCGCTCGGCGACCGCTGGGGGCGGCGGCCGCTGTGCCTGGCCGGCAGCGCGGCCTGCGTGCTGTGGATGTTCCCCTTCGTGGCCCTGCTCGGCAGCGCGGATCCGCTGCTGGTGACGGTGGGCTGCACGGGCTGCACGGGGGCGCTGCTGGCGATGGTCGTGATGTACGCGGTGGCAGGCGCGTACCTGCCGGAGCTGTACGCCCCGCGGATCCGCTGCACCGGCGCGGCCGTCGGCTACAACCTGGGCGGGGTGCTGGGCGGGGCGCTGACCCCGGTCGTGGCGACGGCCCTGGCGGCCGGTTCGGGCCCGCCGTGGGGGGTGGCGGTGTTCCTGACGGTGGTGGCCCTGGTCAGCCTCGGCTGCTTCGCCCTCCTCCCCGAGACCCGGCCGGTCCCGGCGGCGGCCCGGGGCGGTACGGGCGCGGACACGGGAGCGGGGGCGGCCGAAGCGGCCGCCCCCGCGTAGCCCCGCCGGGCCCCGTGGGTCCGGGCCGGATCAGGCGTCGACGATCTCGGTCTCCTCGGCGGCGGCTTCGGCCGCCGCCTGCTTCTTCGAGGCGATCAGGCTGGTGATCGTGGTGACCACCAGGACGCCGCAGATGACGCCCAGGGAGACCGGGATGGAGATCTGCGGGACGTGCACCCCGGATTCGTGCAGGGCGTGCAGCACCAGCTTGACGCCGATGAAGCCGAGGATCACGGACAGGCCGTAGCTGAGGTGGACCAGCTTCTTGAGCAGGCCGCCGATGAGGAAGTACAGCTGGCGCAGGCCCATGAGGGCGAAGGCGTTGGCGGTGAAGACGATGTACGGGTCCTGGGTGAGCCCGAAGATGGCGGGGATGGAGTCCAGGGCGAAGAGGACGTCGGTGGTGCCGATGGCCAGCATGACCACCATGAGCGGGGTCAGGACGCGCTTGCCGTTGTTGCGGATGAAGAGCTTGGTGCCGTGGTAGCGGTCGGCGACGCCGAACTTCTTCTCGATCGACTTGAGGAGGCGGTTCTCCTCGAACTCCTCCTCGTCCTCGTCCTTTCGGGCCTCCTGGATCAGCTTCCAGGCGGTGTAGATCAGGAAGGCGCCGAAGATGTAGAAGACCCACGAGAAGGTGGTGATGATCGCGGCGCCGGCGGCGATGAAGACCGCGCGCAGCACCAGGGCGATCAGTACGCCGATCAGCAGGACGCGCTGCTGGAGGTGGGAGGGCACCGAGAACTTCGCCATGATCAGGACGAAGACGAAGAGGTTGTCCACGCTCAGGGACTTCTCGGTGATGAAGCCGGCGAAGAACTCCTGGGAGGCCTGGCCGTTGCCGGTGAACAGCAGGCCGAGGCCGAAGAGGACGGCGAGGACGATCCAGACGACCGTCCAGGTGCCCGCTTCCTTGATGGAGACGTCGTGCGGCTTGCGGCCGATGAGGAAATCGGCGCCGATGAGGATGCCCAGACCGATGATGGTCAGCACCCATAGGGTCAACGAAACGTCCATGGTGTTCACGCCTCCGGCGGATGGCTCAGCACAGGGTCAGCGTCATCGCTGCCGGAGGTCTCTTCCACCCGGGCGGCTCGCAGGCCGCGGGCCGGCGCCCCGGGGCCACCGCGTTGATCCGAGTGGTCCGTATTGACGGGCACGCCGCGCAGGAAATAGCAGGAATACTCCCCTCCGCAGGTCTCAGGGTACCCGCGGAGGGGGCGAAAGGTAAAGGGATCCCCAAAGAAGGGTCACCCACTGGTCATCGACGGGTCATGGGGCGCCCTTCGTCCGCTATCCGCGGGCGGCCCTGCGGGCCTGCGCGACGCGGTCCAGTGCCTGGTCGAGGACCCGGCTGCCCGGCGGGGGCAGGTCCGGCTCGAAGGTCCAGGCGTGCTGCACCCAGGGGTCGGCGAGGTGGTGGTCCGGTACGGGCGACAGCCGCATCAGGGAGCGCCACAGCGGGTCGAGCAGCGGCCCGTACGCGGAGGCCTCGTCGCGGTCCGCGACCATCAGCAGGTGCACCCCGACGGACGGGCCCTCGTCGGCCAGGTAGCGCAGCTGGGTGACGGCCCGGTCGTCGAAGCCGTGCGGGAAGTCGTGCACGATGAGCAGCTGCTCGGCCGGGTCCAGGTCCGGGGGGAGGTCCTCGGGCGCGCCGGCGCGCAGGGCCATCTGTACGAGGTCCACCCGCCGGGTCAGCCGCGCGAGGGTCTCGGCGACCCCGGCGGCGCCCGCGGCGGGCGGCCCGGCCAGCACTCCGGCGCGTACCAGCGGGGCCAGCGCCGCGGACCCCGCTCCGGCCGCGTCGATGACGTGGACGGAGACCCGGTCGGCCGGGTGCACGGCCAGCAGCCGGGCGGCGTGGGCGACGGCCATGTCCATGGCGGCGCGGCGCAGCCGGTCGGTGTCCATGGTCATGGCGGCCTCGGAGCCGGTGCGGCCGTTGTCGATCCACAGTCCGCGCTCCATCGGGAGCCGCATCAGCATGGGGATCTTCAGGCCGGGGCTCTCGGGCAGGCTGAGGTTGCCCAGGCGCAGGGCCAGGGGGCCTTCCTCGGGGGTGCCCCGGCCGTGCCAGACGGGGTTGTCCCAGCGGGCGTACGCGGCCGGGAGGGCGGGTTCGACCACCTCGGACTCGGCGGTCAGCTGGGCCAGGTCACGGTCGAGGACGGCCCGGGCCTGGGCGACGAGGTCGTCGCGGCGGGCCCGGGCGGTCTCACGGGCGTCGCCGCCGGCGTCTCCGAGGCGGTGGCGAGGGTCGGAGAGGGCCTCGTCCAGCTCGCGGTCCAGCCGGGAGTCGGCGAAGTCGACGGCACCGCGGTAGGCCGCGACGGTGCGGGCCAGGTCCTCGAACATGCCCCAGACCTGGTTGTAGAGCCGCTCGTCCATGGACCAGCCGGTGGCGTCCCCGGCGACGGGGACCGGG
>NZ_JZWV01001114.1 GCF_000966975.1 Streptomyces katrae
CTGGTGGCCCGCGCCGCCGCCGCGTGCCGGCCGAGCACGCCGGCCAGGCCCTCCTCCGCGATCCGGTCCAGGCAGGCCTCCAGCGCCAGCATCTCCAGCTGCGCCGGGGCGTGCAGCAGGGTCTTGCGGCCCCCGTCGACCCAGCGCTCCTTCCAGTCCAGCAGGGAGAGGTACGAGCGCCGGGGCGCGGCGGGGTTGGCCGCGAACCGCTCCCACGCCCGCTCGCTCACCGACACCGCCGAGACCCCCGCCGGGCCACCCATCGCCTTCTGCCCGCCGATCACGCACAGGTCCACGCCCCACGCGTCCGGCAGCAGCGGCTCGGCTCCCACCGAGGCGACCGCGTCCAGCATGAACAGCGCCCCGTGGGCCCGTACGGCCTCGCCGATCTCCGCGACCGGGTTGGTGTTGCCGGTGGCGGCCTCGGCGTGCACCAGCGACACGAAGTCGATCTCGGGGTGCTCCGCCAGGGCGCGGGCCACCTGCTCGCCGCTCACCGCCGTGTCGAAGGGCACCTCCAGGTCCACCACCTTCGCCCCGGCGTCACGCAGCCAGTTGCCGAACGTGGTCCCGTACGGGCCGGTGACGACGTTCAGCGCCGTCGAACCCGGCCGCGCCCCCGAGCGGATGCAGCCCTCCAGCGGAAGCAGCGCCTCGCCCTGGGTGATCACCACGTCGTGCCGGGTGTCCAGCAGCCGCGCGACGCCCCGCTCGATGGCGGCGAAGCGCTCGGCGGTCAGCGGCGGAAGGTCCAGGAGGGGGTGGGTCACGGCGGTGCTCTCTTCGTCCGGGGTCACCGGCCGAGCCTACCGAGCGCGCACGTACAGTGCGGACATGAGTGATCACGATGGTGTGCTCCATGTGAAGGGACGCGTGCTCGCCGGGCCCCACGAGGTCCACGACGAGCTCTGGGTCGTCGGGGGACGGGTCACCTACGAGCGGCCGGCCGCCGCCCGCGAGGTCACCACCGTCACCGGCTGGGTCCTGCCGGGGCTGGTCGACGCGCACTGCCACGTCGGCCTCGACGCCCACGGCCCGGTCGACGCGGCGACGGCCGAACAGCAGGCCCTCACCGACCGGGACGCCGGCACCCTGCTCATCCGTGATGCGGGCTCCCCCTCCGACACCCGCTGGATCGACGACCGCGCGGACCTCCCCAAGATCGTCCGGGCCGGCCGGCACATCGCCCGCACCCGCCGCTACATCCGCAACTACGCGCACGAGATCGAGCCGCCGCAGCTGGTCGAGTACGTGGGCCGGGAGGCCCGCCGCGGCGACGGCTGGGTCAAGCTCGTCGGCGACTGGATCGACCGCGAGGCCGGCGACCTGACGGCCTGCTGGCCGCGCGCCGAGGTCGAGGCGGCCATCGCCGAGGCGCACCGGCTGGGCGCCCGGGTCACCGCGCACTGTTTCGCGGAGGACTCGCTGCGCGACCTCGTGGAAGCGGGCATCGACTGCGTCGAGCACGCGACCGGCCTGACCGAGGACACCATCCCGCTGTTCGCGGAGCGCGGCGTCGCGATCGTCCCCACGCTCGTCAACATCGCGACCTTCCCGAAGCTCGCGGCGGGCGGCGAGAGCAAGTTCCCCCGCTGGTCGGCGCACATGCGCAGGCTCCACGAGCGGCGCTACGACACCGTCCGCGCGGCCTGGGACGCGGGCATCGGGGTGTACGTCGGCACGGACGCGGGCGGCTCCCTGCCGCACGGCCTGGTCGCCGCCGAGGTGCAGGAGCTGGTCAAGGCGGGCATCCCGCCGCTCGACGCGCTCTCCGCGACGGCGTGGGCGGCCCGCGAATGGCTCGGCAGGCCCGGCCTGACCGAGGGCGCCCCCGCGGACCTGGTGGTCTACGGCTCCGACCCGCGCGAGGACGTACGGGTGCTGGCGCAGCCGGAACGCGTGGTCGTCAACGGGACGGTCCGCGCCTGACCGGAACGACCGGCGGCCGGCCGGTGCGGGGTTGACGTGGCGTAACGCGGCGGCCCGGCCGCTCGTTGTTGATGTCCGAAAACCGGCGGTGCCGACGGCGGAGATGGGGCGCGAGGCAACTCATGTGCTGTACGAGGCGCCACAAATCGAATACGTGCATGGAAACCACCCTTTGGGGTGAACTCACGCCAGGTGGCTGCCCGTTCACCCACAGTGCGTAAAGACTTCGGGGCGTCGAAGCCGTCGGCCCGCGCGATGTCCCCCATTGGCGCCGCCACGGCACCCATCTCCCCGGGGGTTCCACCACCTTGAACAGCAACACCTTCCGCATGCCCGCGGCCGTTCTGCTCGCCACGGGGGCGGTAGCCCTGATCGCCGCGCCGCCCGCCCTCGCCACGGACGGCGGCAGCGGCGCCGGCCAGGGCACCTCGGGGGCCGTCGTCCTGCGCACCGGACTGGACGTGGGCCTCCTCAACAAGGCCGTGCACCTGCCGCTGAAGGCCACCCTCAACGAGGTCACCGCCCCCGCCACGGCCGAGAAGACGGCCCTCACCGTGACCCTCGACGGGGCCGAGCAGGGGCAGCCGGTGAACGTGCTCAAGGCGGACGTGGCCACCGCCACGGCAACCGCCGACGCGAACGGCGCCCGGGCCGAGGCGAACCTCGCCCACGCCCGGGTGCACGTCCCGGGCCTGCCGGCGCTCTCCCTCATCGAGGTGGAGAAGGTCACCTCCAAGGCCGACTGCGAGGCCGGCAAGAAGCCGGTCGCCACCTCGAACGTCCTGGGCACCGTCACCGCCCTCGGCAAGAAGGTCACCCTGACCGCCGGCGGCCCCACCAAGGTCGACGTCCCCGGCGTCGGCTCGGTCTCCCTGGAACTCTCCGATACGCAGACCACCTCCACCACCGCCGCGGCGGCCGCGCTCCGCCTCAAGGTGTCGGTGAACCCGCTGAACCTCAACGTGGCCCAGGTCGACGGCGAGTTGGTCCTGGCGGAGGCGCACTGCGAGTCCCCGAAGCCGCCCGCCAAGCCGGAGGCGAAGCCGGACGTCAAGGCGGACGCCAAGCCGGACGTCAAGGCGCAGACCGCCCTGACGAGCTCCACACAGGGCAACCTCGCCGAGACCGGGGCCGGCTCGGTCACCCCGTGGATCGCGGGCGGCGCGCTGCTCCTGCTGGCCGCCGGCGGCGGCGCGCTCGCCCTGACGAGGCGCGGCCGCAGCTCGTAGCCCCCGGCGCGGCCCGGAGCGGGGGCCCGCCACCGCCCCGTCGAGGGGAGGCGGCGAGCCCCCGTAAGGTCACCTCACGGTGCCGCCAGCGCCAGGGCGTGGTCCAGGGCCTGCAGCAGGCGGCCCGTCGTCGCACGGTCGCGGACCGCCAGGCGGAGCCATGACCCGTCCAGCCCCGGGAACGTGTCCCCCCGTCGCACCGCGAAGCCCAGCGCCCGCAGGCGGGTGCGGACCTCCGCCGCGCCGGGGAGCCGGACCAGGACGAACGGGCCCTCGGCCACCCCGCAGACGGTGATTTCCTCGAACTCCGCCAGCCCCGCCAGCAGGTGCGCCCGGTCCACCGCGATCCGCCGGGCCGCCGCCTCCGCCTCCTCCAGCGCCTCCGGTGCCACACACGCCTCCGCCGCCACCAGCGCCGGCGTGGAGACCGGCCACAGCGGCTGCGCCGCCGCCAGCTTCGCGATCACCTCCGGCTCGGCCAGCACGTAGCCGATCCGCAGCCCCGCCAGCCCCCACGTCTTCGTCAGGCTCCGCAGCACCACCAGCCCCGGCACGTCCATCCGTCCGGCCAGGGCCTCCCGTTCGCCCGGGACGGCGTCCATGAAGGCCTCGTCCACCACCAGGATCCGCCCCGGCCGGGCCAGCGCGGCCAGCGTCGCCGCCGGATGCAGGACGGACGTCGGGTTGGTGGGGTTGCCCACCACCACCAGGTCCGCCTCCTCCGGCACCGCCGCCGGGTCCAGCCGGAACCCGTCCTCGGGCCGCAGCAGCACCCGCTCCACCCGGTGCCCGGCATCCCGCAGGGCCGCCTCCGGCTCGGTGAACTGAGGGTGCACCACCACCGGCCGCTCCGCGTCCAGCGCCCGCGCGATCAGCACGAACGCCTCCGCCGCCCCCGCCGTCAGCAGCACCCGCTCGACCGGCAGCCCGTGGCGCCGGGCCACGGCGGCCCGGGCCGCCCGCCCGTCCGGGTACGCCGCGAGGTCCCCGAGGGAGGCCGCGATCCGCTGCTTGAGCCACTCCGGCGGCGTGTCCGACCGTACGTTCACCGCCAGGTCCACGAGCCCGTCACCCGCGTCCGCCACCTCCGCGTCCCCGTGGTGGCGCAGGTCGTGCTCCTCGGCGGTGGCCACCGCGCAGGTCGCCGCCACCGAACGGCGCTTGGGAACGAGGAGTTCCCCGCCGCCCGCCAGCGCCGCGGCCTCCGCCACCGAGGCGGTCCCGGCGGCCTCGCGCACGGCCGGCGACGGGTGCGGTACGGGGATCCGCGCGAGCTCCTCGGCGGGATAGCCCACCAGCGGCACGCCGAAACGTTCCGCCGCGCCCACGATCCCGGGCTCCAGGCTCTTCGAGTCCACCGTGGCCAGCGCCGTCACCGCCGCGGTGCTCAGCCCGGCCCCGCGCAGGGTCTCCTCGACCAGCGCGCAGACCTCCGCGACGGAGACCCCCGCGCGTCCGCCCACCCCGACCACCAGTCGCGTCACGTACTCACCCACCGGGGTCCTCCCTCCGTACTGGTGTCCGTCGTCTGTCGTCTGTCGTCATCACGGTGGCGTCCGCCACCCGCGCGGCGGAAGTGCGCACGGCGCCGCCAGTCGGTATCCAGGGGCACATGGCGGTGATCGTGGCTCTGGGCGCGTTCCTGATGACGTTGGCGGGCGGCTGGACGGCGCAACGCGTCACCGACCGCCGCCACCTCGTCCTGGGTCTGGCCGGCGGGCTGATGCTCGGCGTCGTGGGCCTGGACCTGCTCCCGGAGGCCCTGCACGCCGCCGGTGAGGAGGTCTTCGGGGTCCCGCTCGCCCTGCTGCTCTTCGTGGCCGGGTTCCTCGTCGCCCATCTGGTGGAACGCCTGCTCGCCGTGCGGCAGGCCCCGCACGGCGGCAGCGACGGCGCAGGTCACGGGCACGACCACGGCGGCCGTGTCCCGCAGGTCGGGCTCGTCGCCGCCGCGGCCATGGTCGGCCACAGCCTCGCCGACGGCGTGGCCCTCGGCGTCGCCTTCCAGGTCGGCGGGGGGATGGGCGTGGCCGTCGCGCTGGCCGTCCTCACCCACGACTTCGCCGACGGGTTCAACACGTACACCCTCACCCGCCTGTACGGGAACGACCGCCGCAAGGCGCTGATGATGCTCTTCGCGGACGCCGCGGCACCCGTCGTGGGCGCCGCGTCCACCCTGCTGTTCACCCTTCCGGAGGAACCCCTCGGGGCGTATCTCGGATTCTTCGGCGGGGCCCTGCTGTACCTGGCGGCCGCCGAGATCCTGCCCGAGGCGCATCACGAGCACCCCGCCCTGTCCACGCTGATGTGCACGGTGGGCGGGGTGGCCGGGATCTGGCTGGTGGTCGGCCTCGCGGACTGAGCGGGCTGAGCGAACCGGGCGGCCGGGGCGGACCGGGCGGACCGGGCGGACCGGCCCGTTCGGGCTCACGGGCGGGCCGCTGCGGCCGCCGCCGTGCCCGCCGCGAAGTCCGCCGCGGCCGCCGCGAACCGGGACGCCACGGACGGCTGCGCCGCCCAGTGCGTGTGCAGGTAGCTGGCGTGCACGTTCCCCTGCACGAAGCCCTCGACGCGGCGTTCGGGGTGCGTGAAACCCCACGCCGGCGCGGCCCCGGCACCCGGCTCGACCACCGTCCGGTGGAACTCGTGGCCCCGCAGCCGGGTGCCGGCCGCCGCGAGCGGGCTGTCCGACACCGCCACCGCCTCCCGGTAGCCGAGCGTGAGCCGCTCCGACATCCGGGCGTCGGCGTCGAGCACCCCGCACATGGGCTTCCCGTCCAGGGAGCGCGCCAGGTAGAGCAGCCCGGCGCACTCCGCCGCGACCGGCCCGCCGACCGCGGCGAAGGCGGCCACCGCCGCGCGGAGCGGCTCGTTCGCCGAGAGTTCCGGGGCGTAGACCTCGGGGAAGCCGCCGCCGATCACCAGGCCGGCGGTGCCGGGCGGGAGCGCCTCGTCGTTCAGCGGATCGAACGTGACGACCTCCGCGCCGGCGGCGCTCAGCAGTTCCGCGTGCTCGGCGTACGAGAACGTGAACGCCGGGCCTCCGGCTACGGCGATGAGAGGCCCCCCACCCCGCCCCTTCACGGAACCGGGGCTTGCGGCCCCGGACGCCGTTCCGGGGGCTCCGCCCCCGGCCAGGCCGGCGGCGAGCGCTGCCTCCGGCGACCACGCCTCGCACGTCAGTGCCGGGGCGGACCGGGCCAGGGCCAGCAGGGCGTCCAGGTCGCAGCCCGTACGGACCTGGTCCGCCAGGGCCGCCACCGCCGCCAGCGCGTCGGCACGCCGTTCCGCCACCGGGACCAGGCCCAGGTGCCGGG